>DPCD01000063.1:6379-6573 GCA_003516765.1 Clostridiales bacterium
GAGCAGTCGGACGTGACCTGCGGGTTGGTGCAGCCGATGCCGATTGCCGGGATACCGGCTTCTTCGAAGACCTTGCCGCCAGCCATGGAGACGCCGGAGCCATAGGAGCCGAGGACGATGGAAACGCCGCGGTTGACCAGCTCGGAAGCTGCAGACGGACCGTTTTCAGCGGTCGTGCGGTTGTCGACGATCTC
>DPCD01000061.1:0-362 GCA_003516765.1 Clostridiales bacterium
GACGAGCACGGCTGGGACGACAACGGCGTGTTCAACTTCGAGGGCGGCTGCTATGCGAAGGTCATCAACCTCGACAAGGACTCCGAGCCCGACATCTATAACGCCATCCGCCGCGACGCGCTGCTGGAGAACGTGACCCTCGACGAAAACGGCAAGATCGACTTTGCCGACAAGTCCGTCACCGAGAACACCCGCGTTTCCTACCCGATTGATCACATCGAAAAGATCGTGCGCCCGGTCTCCGCTGCGCCCGATGCAAAGAACGTGATCTTCCTGTCCGCCGACGCTTTCGGCGTTCTGCCTCCCGTCTCCATCCTGACGCCGGAGCAGACCAAGTACTACTTCCTGTCCGGCTTCACTGC
>DPCD01000061.1:633-3364 GCA_003516765.1 Clostridiales bacterium
GAGCCCACCCCGACGTTCTCCGCCTGCTTCGGTCAGGCGTTCCTCGAGCTGCATCCGACCAAGTATGCAGAAGAGCTCGTCAAGAAGATGGAAAAGAGCGGCGCCAAGGCATATCTGGTCAACACTGGCTGGAACGGCACCGGCAAGCGTATCTCCATCAAGGATACCCGCGGCATCATCGACGCCATCCTTTCCGGCGCGATTGCTTCCGCTCCCACCAAGAAGATCCCGCATTTCGACTTTGAGGTTCCCACCGAGCTTCCCGGCGTCGACAGCGGCATCCTCGACCCGCGCGACACCTACGCCGACGCTTCCGAATGGGAGAAGAAGGCACAGGATCTGGCTTCGCGCTTCGTGAAGAACTTCGTCAAGTACGAAGGCAATGAGGCGGGCAAGGCACTCGTCGCAGCAGGTCCCAAGGCTTAATCGCCGGAACCTTCTTTAACGAAAATTTATTTTGGAATTGCGCCAACATCGGTTATACTTGACTTGAAGCGCCAGACACGCTGCGGCGCTGCCGCAGCGTGTTTTCCGCGCCCGGGGAACTGATGCGTTGGCAAACAGACTTTGTTGTCAAGCGCCGGTAAGGCGTAATAATACTGGAGGATATGACATGAAAAAAGTTCAAATCACTGAAACTGTCCTTCGTGATGCGAATCAGTCCCTGATGGCAACCCGTCTGCCGTATTCCGATTTCGAGGCGATTCTGCCCGAGATGGATAAGGCCGGTTACTATTCGGTTGAATGCTGGGGCGGCGCAACGTTTGACTCCTGCCTTCGCTATCTCGGCGAAGATCCGTGGGAGCGCCTGCGCAATATCCGCAGACTGATGCCCAACACGAAGCTGCAGATGCTCCTTCGCGGACAGAACCTGCTCGGCTACAAGCACTATCACGACGACGTTGTGGAGAAGTTCGTCGAGCTGTCGATCAAAAACGGCATCGACATTCTGCGTATCTTTGACGCGCTGAACGATTTCCGCAACATCAAGACTGCGCTGGAAGCCACCAAGAAATACGGCGGAAAGAACACCATTGCTTCCGGCTGCATCTCCTACACGCAGAGCCCGGTCCACACCGTGGAAAAGTATGTCGAGATGTGCAAAGAGCTCAAGAACATGGGCTTTGACACCATCTGCCTGAAGGATATGGCAGGCACCATGAGCCCCTACGAGGCAGAGCACCTCATCAAGGGCATCAAGGACGCCGTCGGCGATATGCCGCTGATCCTCCATACCCACTGCACCACCGGCATGGCGTATATGACCGTGACCAAGGCGATTGAGTCCGGCATCGACGTCATCGACTGCGCAACCTCCTGCTTCTCCAACGGCACTTCCCAGCCCGCTACCGAGACGATGTTCTATGCACTCGGTCAGTACGGCATCGAGACGGGTCTGAACGAGAAGGTCATCAACGAAGTCAACGACTTCTTCAAGCCCGTCAAGCAGAAGTACGTCGACTCCGGCCGCATCAACGCCAAGTCCATGGCGACCGATGCGCAGGCGCTGGTCTACAAGGTCCCCGGCGGCATGCTGTCGAACATGATCGCGAACCTGACCGATATGAAGGCAATGGACAAATTTGAGGCTGCTCTGGCGGAAATTCCCGCCGTCCGCAAGGACCTGGGCTATCCTCCGCTGGTCACCCCGCTTTCTCAGATGGTCGGCAACCAGGCGGTTACCAACGTGCTGCTCGGTCAGCGCTACAAGCAGGTCTCCAAGGAAGTCAAGAACTACTTCAAGGGCGAGTACGGCATTGCGCCGGCTCCCGTTTCCGAAGAGCTGCAGAAGCAGATTCTCGGCGAAGGCGGCAAGCCCGTCGACTGCCGCATCGAAGACGCAAAGCGCACCGGTGAAGACTTCCAGAAGGCAAAAGAGGCACTGGGCGATCTTGCAAGATCGGAAGAGGATGTCATGAGCTACATCTGCTATCCGGATCAGACCATGAAGTTCCTCACCGACCGCAAGGCGAAGGAAGAAAACATCTGCAAGTATTCGATCGTCGAAGCGTAAGAGAGGTGCCCGGTATGTTTTTGGTAAATCAGGCTATGGTTGACCTCCAGATCGGCACTGCCGGACTGGTTGCGCTGCTCGGCTACGCGGTTGTTTTTGTGGGACTCATCGCGCTGATGGTTGTCATCCTCATCGAGGGCAAATTTGCCGTCGCGAAGGACCAGAAGACCGAAGCGCCCAAGGCTGCGGCTCCCGCTGCGCCCGCTCCCGCGCCTAAGCCCGTTCTGGCTGCTGCCGCTCCCGGCTCCGCCGGCGAGGTGAAGCTCTTTAACGTCCCGGATAAGGACGCCGCCATGCTGATGGCGATCGTTGCCAACAAGTTGAACAAGCCCCTCAACGAGCTGCGCTTCATCTCCATCCGCGAGATCAAGGATTGATTCTACATAAAGCGCCCCGCGCACCGCACAATGCTCTCTGTGCGGTGCGCTTTTTGTCCAGATTCTTGTATTCCGCCCCGGTATTTCGTTCAGCTTCCGCTAAACGCGTGGGGGCGATGCCCACATCGACCCGGCAGATTACGCCGATTTTACGGAAATCCAATGCGAATTCGCCGCTTCCCTTGGGGCGATGTGGGCATCGCCCCCTACGCATTGANNCAAATCCATCAAGGAGGTCAAGTGAAAGATGAAGTATAAGATTACGCTCAATGGCAAAACCTACGAGGTTGAGGTAGAAGCCGGTCAGGCGATGCTGGTTGACGAGTACGAGGCATATGCA
>DPCD01000099.1:0-1280 GCA_003516765.1 Clostridiales bacterium
TGTGAACTCGCTGTATAAAAAGCAAGTGTTCTTACAGCCTTTCAAATGCTATAAGAACACTCGCCATGGTGCCGGTGGCCGGACTCGAACCGGCACGCCATCGCTGGCGGTGGATTTTGAGTCCACTACGTCTACCAATTCCATCACACCGGCATTACCGGAATATTATACTATACGCCCCGGCAAAATTCAAGCCTAATTTGCAAAAATCAGCCGTCCTGCCCCTGCATGCGTTCGTTGAGATGCTTACAGAGCAGCGCCAGCGATGCCGCCATGTTCTCGTTCTGCACCAGAATACCGTCCGGTACGTTCAGATGCTTGGGTGCAAAGTTCCAGATCGCGAGAATGCCGTTTTCAATCAGCAGATCGCACACGCCCTGCGCATACTCCGCGGGCACGGTGATGATGCCGATTTTGATCTTGTAGCGCTGGCAGACCTCGCCGAGCCGCGACAGATGCATGATGGGCTTGCCGCCGTTGGTGGTGCCGATGAGCGTATCGTTGGCGTCGAATGCGGCGACGATGTTGAGTCCGTATTCGGCAAACCCGCCGTAGCCCAGAAGCGCCCGACCGAGCTTGCCCGCGCCGATCAGCACGGCATCGTTGCTGTTGCCGTAGCCGAGGAAGTTTTCAATATCCGCAATCAGGTGTTCGCGGTTGTAGCCGATTTTCGGTCTGCCCCCGTCTGATACCAGCGCCAGATCCTTGCGCACCTGCACCTCTCCCATATGCAGACCCGCGGCAAGCGCCGTCGCTGAAATGTTCGCCGAAGCCTCCGACGGCAGCGCCTTCAGATACGACAGATAGGTCGGCAGCCGCTTCAGTGTCGCTCTCGAAATTTCTTTTTCCATATGCTGTGTGTCACTCCTGTTGTGCATGCCGTTTGGCTCGATTGATATCGATAAAAGTTATCGATAAAAGAATCGTTATAATAATAGCACAACTTTTGCCAGCAGGCAACCGGAAATATTGTCCAGATTACCCGCACAGCTGACGGGAAATTTCGCGGCGCAGACGCAGCATAATCCGCTTTTCCAGCCTGGAAATGTACGATTGTGAGATGCCCATCAGCTCGGCGACCTCCTTCTGCGTTTTCTCCGGTCTTCCCCCGAGTCCGAAGCGCATCTGCACAATCTGCATCTCTCGCTCGGAGAGTCGGGACAGCGCCTGGCGCAGCAGCTCATGGTCCACGTCGTCCTCCATCGGGCGCATGACCGTATCTGATTCGGTACCCAGAACATCAGACAGCAGCAGCTCGTTGCCGTCCCAGTCGGTGTTGA
>DPCD01000099.1:1439-4360 GCA_003516765.1 Clostridiales bacterium
GTTGCCGTCCCAGTCGGTGTTGATCGGTTCGTCGAGCGAGACCTCTGCCTTTTGCCCGGAAATTTTACGGATGTACATCAGAATTTCGTTTTCGATGCAGCGCGAAGCATACGTTGCCAGCTTGATATTCCGGTCAACGCGGAAGGTCGAAACCGCCTTGATCAGTCCGATCGTTCCGATCGAGATCAGGTCCTCCATACCGATGCCGGTGTTTTCAAAGCGCCGCGCCAGATAGACCACCAAACGCAGATTGCGCTCGATGAGCGTCTGCTTGGCGCTCTCGCTTCCCGCAGCAAGCTCCCGCAGCAGCGCCTGCTCCTGCGCCGGGGCAAGCGGCTGCGGCAGCACATCGCTGCCGCCGATGTAAAAAACGGGGTCCGGCTGCAAAACGCCGAGCATCTGTAGTAGTTTCCGAAGTTCCAATTTCATGCCGCTCCTCCTGTCAAAGCTTCATATTCTCCGCCGCCGGACACCGGCGTGGGTGAAAAGGCGGCGAGTGCGGGGATATAGCGCCCGTTCTTTCCCTTGCGTTCGCAGCGCACGGCAAGCAGCATCCCCTGCCGGACACCCACCGCGCGGTACGGAATCAGGCGCAGGCGAATCGACGGCTTTTCGCGCGAGAGCCTTTGCAGCAGCTCCGGCGGACGCGCAAAGTCCTGTTCCGAGAGCGCCACACCGGGCAGCAGCCTTGCCGCCGCCTGCCAGTCCAGCACAAAAACAGGCTCGTTCGTGATAGGGTCTTTGAGTACGTTTCCGGTGTCGACCAGCGCGCGCAGCGTGATCTCCCGCTCTTCCAGCCGAAGCGTAAGCTGCTCAAACGAGCGCGCCGAATGCTGCGCGCAGGCAGAAAAAAAGAGCCGACAAACCGCTACGCACAATGCCCCGATGGCGCACAGCGCCAGCGCGCTGACCGGATAATACCCGTCGCCCGGAACGCGCATGAGTCCTGTACCGGTCAGCTGCGTGAACGCTGTCACAGCGCCTGCAAACACGCAGCCCATCGCGCAGAACGCCGCCGTCAGCCGCGCAAGGTATCTGCCGGCTCCGAAGGAAAGCAAGCACATCCCCACCGCCGCGCAGAACTTCACCAGACCGCTGCGCAGAAATCCAAGCTCCGGCAGCACCGCTGCCACCGCGTACACGCCGCCGAGGCATCCTGCCGCAATCAGCCGCCGCCAGAAAAGCTTCTGCCCGCACAGCCGCGCGCTGCATGCAAGAAGCCCCGTATCAATCGCCGCGTTGAGCGCAAAAAGCGCTTCTGCACAAAGCCGCATGCGCCGCTCCCCTTCCCGCTCGTTCTGGACAAAGTATAGTCTCCGCCGCGCAAAAAAGCGGTCGCAATTCCAAAAGGAATTGCGACCGCTCGTTCGTCCTGTTTGGCTTGCTTTTGCGCTCAGCCGTTGGATGAAGTCTGCTCGCGCACAATCTGGCGGATGTTCTTTTCCGCCTTTGCGCGCGGCAGCATCACCTCATGTCCGCAGCCGAGACAGCGCAGACGAAAATCCATGCCCGTGCGCAGCACCAGCCAGCGCTTGTCACCGCATGGATGCTCCTTTTTCATAACCAGAATGTCGCCCAGTCGAACGTCCATCTTGCGTCCTCCTATTTCTTAATCTCGTCCCAGTACCGCTTTGCCGCCTGCTCGGTCTTATTGTCTCCATATTCATAGTAGCGCCGGTCCTTGATTTCATCCGGCAGATACTGCTGGCGGACCCAGGCGTGTGGGTAGTTGTGCGGATACAGATACCCCTGCTCGCGCTCAAAGCCCGTGCCGTCGGCGTGGACATTCTGAAGCTGGCGCGGAATATTGCCGGTTTTTCCGGTCTTCACGTCGTGAATTGCCCGATCGATGGCGATGCAGCCGGAGTTGGATTTCGGCGCCGTCGCAAGCAAAATCACCGCGTCTGCCAGCGGAAGCCGCGCCTCCGGAAGCCCGAGCTGCAAGGCGCTGTCGACGCACGCCTTTACAATCGCAATCGCCTGTGGGTAGGCAAGTCCAATGTCCTCGCACGCGGAGCAGAGAATCCGCCGGCACGCGCTGGGCAAATCTCCTGCCTCCAGAAAGCGTGCCAGATAGTGAATCGCCGCGTCGGGGTCTGAGCCGCGGATGGACTTCATGAGCGCGGACAGATCGTCGTAGTGCTCATCTCCCGCCCGGTCGTAGCGCATCGCTGAGCGCTGGGTGATCTGCTTCGCGTCCGCAAGGGTAAGCGCAACCTCGCCGTCTTTCCTGCCGCTCGCGGAAAACAGCAGCTCCACCGCATTCATCGCCTTGCGGATATCGCCGCCGCACGCCTGCGCGACGTAAGATACGACACCGTCTTCGATCTTTGCCTTCACGCCGTTCTGCTGCTCCAGCGCACGTACCGCCCGCGCAATCGCCTTTTCTGCCTCGTCTGCCGGTACGGGCTTGAATTCAAAAACCGTCGACCGCGACAAAATTGCGTTGTACACATAGAAATATGGATTTTCCGTCGTGGACGCGATGAGCGTGATCTTGCCGTTTTCAATGTACTCGAGCAGCGTCTGCTGCTGCTTTTTATTGAAGTACTGAATCTCGTCCAGATACAAAAGCACGCCGTTCGGCGCCAGAAACGTATCGAGCTGCGCGTAGATCTCCTTGATATCGCCGGACGACGCTGTCGTGGCGTTGAGCTTGCAGAGCTTGCGGTGCGTGCGCTGCGCGATGATGTTGGCGACCGTGGTCTTGCCCGTGCCGGACGGACCGTAGAAAATCATATTCGGAATCTTGCCGGAATCGATAATCCGGCGCAAAAGCCCGTTTTCTCCGAGAATGTGCGACTGACCGCACACATCGTCGAGACTCTGCGGTCGGAGCGCGTCTGCCAAAGGCTGATACATGCGAGCGCCTCCTTTTGATCATTTGTTTGAATTATAGCAAAGTACAGTTTACAAGGGAC
>DPCD01000080.1 GCA_003516765.1 Clostridiales bacterium
ATGCGCCTCGACTGCGCGCATAAGTTTGCCCCAAAGGGGCAAACTTCCACACTTGCGAGGCGAGCAGTATTGTTCCGGTCGGCGGAGCCGCCGGATACAATGGGTTTTCATTTTATTTTGCGCTTGCGGGCGCAAAACTCTGCGAGGCTTTGCCAAACGGAAAGCGCCATCCAGTTTACTGGATGGCGCTTTTGAATCGTTTAGAACAGATTTCCGGTCGGGGCAATGCCGAGCATGTACTCCACGCCGATGGCAACGAGAACGACGAGCAGCGAAATGATGAAGCCATGGAGCATCGGCTTCGCACCGGATTTGCAGAGGGCTTTGAAGTCGGTGTTCAGCCCCACCGCACCGAGCGCTGCGACCATGAGGAACTTGCTGAGCGTCTTGAGTGCGGAGGAGACGGAGCCGGGAATGAGACCGAGGCTGGTAAGTCCCGACATGGCAAGGAAGCCCAGAATGAACCACGGGAAGACGGACTTCATGTTGACGTTCACGGAGGCATCCGCACCTGCCGCTTCCTTCTTTTTGAGCTTCAGGCTGATGGCAGCAAAGACCAGAACGGTGGGGATAATGGAAAGGGTCCGGGTGAGCTTGACCATGGTTGCAAAGTCGCCCGCCGCTTCACTGAAGGCGTAGCCGGTTGCAACAACGCTGGAGGTGTCGTTGACCGCAGTGCCTGCCCAGAGCCCGAACGCGGCGTCGGACAGCCCGAGCTTTCGCCCGAGAATCGGGAAGACCACAACCATCACCATGTCGAACAGGAAGGTCGCCGATAAGCCGTAGGCAACGTCCATGTCGGTTGCGTCGATGACGGGCGCAATCGCCGCGATGGCAGAGCCGCCGCAGATGCCGGTGCCGGCGTTAATCAGGCTGCTGGTCTTCCAGTTCAGCCCCAGCGCCTTGCCGATGAAGTAGCCGAGTCCGAAGCAGGTGGCAAGCGTAAAGAGCATAACCGTGAGCGAGAACTTGCCGACGGTCAGAACGGTCGTGATGTTCAGACTTGCGCCGAGCAGAATGATCGCAAATTTCAGAATCTTTTTGGATGTGAAGCGGATGCCGGGCTTTGTTGCGTCGTTGGGCTTGTAGAAATGGTTGACAAGCATGCCGATGAAAAGCGCGATGACGGACGCGCCGATCAGATGGAGCCCGGCGCTTGCCTCGAACGATTCCAGCAGCTTCGCAATCGCGGCAATCACCAGCGCCAGCGCACAGCCGGGCAGCAGTTTTGTGACGGTTTTCATGAAAATCTCCTCCTGAAGGCTTGTGTTTTTCCGTTTGCGGCTTTATGATAGCACAGAAATATGATAAAATAAAATTATAAAACGGAATTTGACGATTCCTGTTTCTTATCAGGAGGACGAGCCATGGACCAGAAGCTTTCAACCTTTCTTACCCTGTGCAGCACGATGAATTACCGCCGCGCGGCGGATGCGCTGCATCTGACGCAGCCAGCCGTCACCAAGCAGATTCAGGCGCTTGAAGCGCAGTACGGCGTGAAGCTCTTTTCCTATGACGAGCGCAAGCTCCGCAAGACGCCGCAGGGTGAGATTTTGGAGCGCTACGCGATCAGCCTGCAATACAATGACGCCGAGCTTACGCGCCTGCTTGCAGAAAAGCCGAAGACGCTGCTTCGCATTGGAGCGACAAAATCGATCGGCGACTATATTCTCATCCCCGAGATCCGGCGCTATTTGGAAATGCCGGATAACGAGCTGTATTTTACCGTGGACAACACCGCGCACCTGCTGGCGCAGCTCGAGGCGGGGGAGCTGGACTTTGTGATTCTTGAGGGTATTTTCGACAAGCGCCGCTACGACCACTTTCTGCTGCGCGCCGAGCCGTATATCGGCATCTGCGCAAAGGATCACCCGTGGAGCGGGAAGCACGTAGCACTGGAGGAGCTGTTTTCCGAGCGCCTGATTCTGCGTGAACCGGGCTCCGGCACGAGAAATATTCTGGAGCGTGAGCTTTTTCAGCAGGGCTACGGCATTGAGGCGTTTCAGAGCCGCGTGTGCATCAGCAGCTTCAAAATCATCCGCGAACTGGTCGCCTCTGGCTGCGGCGTGAGCTTCCTGTATGAGGCGGTTGTAAAAGCCGACGCACAGTTCGGGCACTTTTTATGCCCGCCGCTGACCGGTGTACACGAGCTGAACGTCGTCTTTCTCAAGAACACCGGCGCGGGCGCCTATGCCAGACGATTCTTGCATCTGGAAGCATAAACACGCAGGACGGTATCGAAAGATGCCGTCCTGCGTTTGGGCTTGTTGTGAAAAATCAGGGCATATAGCTGTCCATAGACTGTTTGGCGGCAAAGAGCAGGTCTTTCAGGTCCTGTGCCTGCGAAGGCGAACAGCGGCTTAACAGGTTCGCGATTTCCTGCGTACAGACCGCCTTTCCGGAAGGACGTCCGTCGAACAGCAGATCGTCAGCACTGACGTGCAGCGCGGACGCAAGATCACAGAACACCTGCAGACTCAGTTTCGTGTTTCCGGTTTCAATATGACTCATATGCGTCGTGGAGATGTTCACCATCTCTGCAAGCTGCTCCTGCGAGAGATTCTGCGCCTTGCGGAACCTTCTGACGCGCTGTCCGATTGCGTAATAGTCCATAAAAGCCCCCATGTTATACGCTCGTGCGCCCCAGAAGCTCGTCGGCGCTGACACCGAGAATCTCGGCAAGCGCGTACAGCTCGATATCAGAGACCGGACGGCGCTGTCCTTCCAGAAGGGAGAGCGCGGGAATGCTCAGGTCTACACCGCGAAGCTGCAGCTGCGCAAGAAGCTCTACCTGCTTCATGCCGCGCGCCAGCCGAAGCTGCGTCACGCGCGCGCCGATCAGATTCCGTGTACCAAGTTCCAGTTTTCGTGTCCGCATGCGCCGTCCCTCCATTCTGTACAGATTATAGGAGGGAAAGTGCTTGCTATATTTGGAAATACCAAATATAATAAATTTAGCAATACGAAATTTGAAGGGACGTGTGCATATGGAATATGTAGAACAAAACCCGCTGTCGGAGGTCTGCCTGCGATGCGAAGACCGGGCTGGCTGTCTTGCGCGCGGGGAAGGGGAGTGGTGCTGCGAGGAATGCGAGCATCTGCTCGAGCGGTTTTTGCCGCGGAAACCTCAGAAATAGAAAAGAAAAAAGCAGGTAATGTTCTGACGAACATTACCTGCTTGTGTTTTCACTACACTATAGATGAACATGGAGTTTCGTCTCTACGGAAAGGAAGAAAGTGTGAAAGAAACCCATCAGGGGTTTCTTTCGCGTTCAATTCCCGCCCGCAGGCGAC
>DPCD01000121.1:0-8795 GCA_003516765.1 Clostridiales bacterium
GGACGGCGAGGGGAGTCTGCAGCGCGCAAGGCGCATCAAAAAGGAGCTGGGCGAACTGGTGCCGTCTTACATGGTACCGCGCAGAATCATCGCGGTGGACTCGTTCCCGCTCAACACAAACGGCAAGATTGACAAGAAACAACTGCGCGCGCTGCGCGCAACTTAGGAGGCGGCTATGACTCCCTATTCCGGGCTTGGTTTTTTCTTCACGCTGGCGCTGGCGCTGCTTCCGGCAGCGATTGCCGGTCTGCGGGGAAAAAATCTGCGCGTGTGCGGCTTTGCCGTGACGGCGGTGATGCTGCTGCTGATTTTCGATACGCCGCGAAAGCTTCTGACGCTGGCTCTGTTTTGGACCTGGCAGCTGGCGCTGATCTTTTCCTATCTTCATGTGCGGAAAAGGTCGGAAAAGCGCTGTGTTCTGTGGATTTTTCTGCTTCTGAGTCTGCTGCCGCTGATTTTCACGAAGCTTTCCGTCTTTGTGAAGGAACTGTCCGTGTTCTCGATGCTCGGCATCAGCTATGTCTCGTTCCGCGCGGTGCAGATTCTCGTTGAAATCTACGACGGGCACTTGACGAAGCTCTGCCCGCTGGACGTGAGCTATTTTCTGCTGTTCTTTCCATCGATTCTCTCGGGACCTTTGGACCGGTATCAGCGCTTTTCAGCGGATCTGCAGAAAACGAGAAGTCCGGAAGACTATGAAGCGCTTCTCAGGGAGGGGCTCTGGCGGCTGGCAACGGGCGCGATTTAT
Source organism: Clostridiales bacterium (assembly GCA_003516765.1). GTDB lineage: Bacteria > Bacillota > Clostridia > Oscillospirales > Oscillospiraceae > CAG-170. The sequence continues at coordinate 749 of DPCD01000121.1, forward strand.
AACTTCGTCCTCGGGAATCTGATCTGGCAGTACTGGGTCTCGTGCATGCCCGATACGCTTTTGGGGACGCTCGGGTACATGTACGGCTACACGCTTTTCATGTTTTTTAACTTCGCGGGCTACAGCCGCATGGCAATCGGAACGGCGTATTTGCTCGGCATCGAGCAGCCGGAAAATTTCAACCAGCCCTTCCGGAGTGTTGACATGAAGGATTTCTGGTCCCGGTGGCACATTTCGCTCTCCACGTTTCTGCGCGACTATGTCTATACCCGCTTCTGCATGGCAGCGCTGCGCGGCAAATGGTTCAAGGAACGAAGAACGTGCTCCTATCTCGGGTACATTCTGACGATGCTTGTCATGGGACTCTGGCACGGACTGACCGGCGCGTATCTGGTCTATGGCGCGTATCATGGGCTTCTCATGTGCGCCAACGACATTCTCGATACGCGCTGCAAAAAATTCAAGGCGCTCAAAAAAGACCCGCGCGCCGGCTGGTGGCTGCGGCTTTTGACGCTGCATTTGTTCAGCTTCGGACTGCTGATCTTCTCCGGAAGACTGTTTTAGGAGGTAATTAGGATGATCGATCAGGTACTGACTGCAATTTGCGAAATTGCCGGCGCGGACGAGGGCGAGATTGCGCCCGACACGGAGCTTTTTGAAGAGGGCATTCTCGACTCGTTCGGACTGGTGGAGCTGTTGGTGCAGCTGGAAAGCCTCGGGCGCAAGCTGGATGTCGCGAACCTCACGCGCGAGGAAATTTCCACACCCGCAAAAATTGCGGCGCTTCTGGAGTAAACGCGATGCGGAAGGGATGCAAGGCACTTTTGTGTCTGGCGGCGGCGGTTCTGGGGCTGTTTCTGGTGCGGCTGGCGGTCGAAAAGACAGAGCCTTCCTACCCCGAGGCGCTGGGCAATACGCTGGATGTGGAGAAAATCACGGGGACCTGTCTCGTGAAGGAAGCCGCGGAGCTTCCGGACACGCTGACCATTTTCGGTTCGAGCGAGCTCAAGACCTTTGAAATTCCTACGCACCCGGCAAACTTCTTTGCAGGCAATCGCGCGGGCTTTCAGGTCAACCTCGTCGGGCGCGGCTCGTGCCAGTCGCTGGTCCACGCGATGGCAATCGGCGCGTCAGAAGACAGCCTCAAGGGAAAGAAAATCGTTCTGATTACCGCGCCGCAGTCATATGTCGAGGGCGGCATTGCGCCGGACCTGTTTCTGGCGAATTTTTCCGAACAGCAGCTGCTGACACTTTTGGGCGACGAGGATATCCCGGTGGCAACGCGGCAGTATCTTGCTGCGCGTGTGCAGAACCTGATTGCGCAGTATAACGCACAGAACGGGACGAATCTGCAGACGCACACGGCGGCAGGACTTTTATCAAAAGCATGGGCAGCGGACAGCACGATTTCCAAAGCGCTGCTTGCGCCCTATGCGGGCATTTCCCAGTGGCTGCTCGATACAAAGGATCTGGCGGTTTCCGCGCGGCTGATCCGCCGGGGTGATTTTTCGGCAAACGAGACAAAGCCCGGGGAGATCGACTGGGCGCAGGAGGAAACGCTTGCGCAGGAGGCTGCTTTGTCGCAGGCGGCAAACAACGACTATTCCATGCTCGACAGCTACTATCAGACCTACGTCGGGCATAGGCTTTCGCAGATGGCAGGGCGCGACGCAGGCATTTCCTACGATGTTTCGCCCGAGTACGACGATTTGCGGTGCCTGTTTGAAATCTGCAAAGCAAAAAACATTCAGGCGCTGTTTGTTCATGTGCCGGTGAACGGCAAGTGGAGCGACTACACGGGGCTTTCGCAGAGCACGCGGCAGACCTATTATGAGACAGTGCGGGAGATTGCCGCGCAGTATGACAATGTGACAATGCTGGATCTGACGCAGGAGGAATACACGCCGTATTTCCTGTGCGATACGATGCATCTGGGCTGGAAGGGGTGGCTTGCCGTTGACCGGGCGATGGTTGAATTTTGGAACGCGGATGAAAACCGCGATTCTTTCTAAGTGGTATTGGACGGCGCTTTTCTGCGTGCTGACGGCGGCGCTCGTCTTTGGTGCCTGGCTTTTGATGGACGCGCAGGGTGTCAGCTTTGTTTACAGCGAGTTTTAGCGGAGGAAACTATGAAAAAAATCGGAAAACTCTTATTGGTTACGCTTGCGCTCAGCCTGCTGCTGTGCGCGTGCGGCGAAAAAAAGAATGCATTTGAAACGGCGCAGCAGATGATCGGAGAAAATCTGACGGCGCTGACGGACGCAATCGGCAAGCCGAATAACGAGAGCTATGCCTCGTCCTGCCTCGGAGACGGCGAGGATGGCGAGCTTTCCTACGACGGCTTTACGGTCTACACCTACCGCGCGCCCGATGGCGCGGAGACGGTCTACGATGTGATCGAGCAGAAATAGAAAGGAACCCGGAATGAAACAGAAGCTTCGAAGACTGGCGCTCGGCGTGCTTTTTGGCATGCTGGCGCTTTGCGCGCTCTCTTTGCAGGCGGGCGCGGCGGAAACCGCCTTCACCGATCAGGCGCTCGAGGGCATTTCGCTTCCGAAGGTCCTCGGCTCTGAGACCTTCAGCTGGGAGGGCGTGGACTTTCACCGCGTGACGATTCCGCGCTATGTGTTAGAGCGCTATGAGACCTCAAGCTACGAAATTCTGCCCGGACAGTCGGACGAGCGTGTCAAAGCTGTGAAGCTGGCGCTTTACTCCAACGATACCTATCCCGACAATGAGTTTGTAACCTACACGCAGGTGCGTGCAGGAGAAGCGGTCGAGAGTTATTTTGATGCGCACCTTGCGGCGCTGCTGGAGACCATTTACCGCTTCTGCGGGCTTGATGAAAAAACCGCCTGCATCGATGAACTGACCGACTATCTGCTCTCGAACCTTCCCAATCTGGGACCCGACATGCGCCACGATATTGAGGCAAGCTACAAATACGAGCTGACGAAGACCGGCACCTACGGCACGGTTGCGCGCTCCGGGCAGCTCGACAACCTCTATTATTTCGCGCAGACCGACCCCGACTGGGCGGGCGAGATTTTTGAGTTTGAGGGAAACGGTGCGACGCTCAAGGACCGCGGCTGCGGCTGCGCGTGTGCGGCGATGGTGTTTTCGACGTATCACAAGGTCGAAATCACGCCCCGATGGATGCGGACCTATGCCCTGCAGGACAATTACCCCGTGAGCTACGGGCTTCCCAACGAGTATTTTGAGGGCATCGCGCGCTACTATGAAAATCTCGAGTATGCGCGCTACGGCACGAAGCTCAACGCCCCTGCGATCTATAAGAAAAAAGAAGTGAACATGCAGACGCTTGCCGACCAGATTGAAAATCAGGGCTACCTGGCAATCATCCACGTCGTCAAGGGTGCGTTCACAAGCCATGAGCATTACATGGTGCTCTGCGGCTACGAGGTCATCGACGGTCAGCCGTATTTTCTGGTGGCAGACCCCTATGTGCTGCAAAGCCGGTATAAGGACTGGGACCAGCTGCGCAAGACGGACACCGGAAACGACGGGCTGATCTACGCGACGCCGGACGTTCTGTACCGCGACATGAAGGCAATCATCCTCTTCTCGCAGGACCGGAACGAATTTCCGCTTTATTGCCGGACGCAGCGCGCGGAAGCCCTAGCGCCGGAAAGGAGCTGAGCCATGGCGGACAGAAGAAAAAGAAGCCCTGCCATGCGCTATATCAAGCGCAACGGGCTGTACATCCTCATCGTGTGCGTGCTGCTGCTTGTCGTGGGCGCAGTGATTGCCGTGGTCGGGCAGGTGAAGCGGCTGTCGCCTGCAAAGCAGGAAGAGTCCTCCCAGACCGCGGCTGAGACGGCGCAGCAGCCGGAGCGGGAAGCACCGGCGAGCGATACATCCGGCGAGACGGCAAGCGAGCAGGAGCCTGTGGATGAGAGCGCCTATGTTCCGCCCTTTTCCGGGAGGACCGCACTGCTTGCAGACAGCGGGCTTGTCATAACCTTCGACGATGCCGCGCTTTCGTGGGAAGAGTCGGAAGACCTGATTTCCCTCACTGACGCGGCGGGCGCGCAGAAAACGCGGCTTGATGTGCAGAAGCTCCAAGCGGATGTGTCCTTATTCAAGCAGTCGGAGCTGGAGCGCATCTGCATCGGCGTGGTGCAGGCGTATTATTATCTGGCACCGGAGACGAAGGATTTTACGGTGACGGATGCCGGATGGAACGGGGACTGCTTCACGGCGACGGTGAACGCGCCCGCCTATGACACCGAAGCGCCCGTCAGCGCGCGCGTTGCGCTTTGGAAAGCGAACGGAAAGAGCTGGTGCGTCAGCGCCATCTGCCCGGAGGATGAGGACGGTGCGGCGGTCTTTGCGGCATTTTCGTCCGTCGAGCCGCTGGGCGGAAAGCATCTGACGGAGGAAACGCCGTGAAAAAGCATGTTTTTTTGGCGCTGGTAGCGCTTTTGCTGATGCATTTGTGCGCGTGCAGCGCAAAAACGCTCGCGCAGCAGGCACCTTCCGCGGAGCAGACCGAGACGGCAAAGACTGAAGTGCAGCCGCAGCAGACGGTTTCGATGGAAGCCGTTCCGGTGAAAACCGGCGTGGTAAACGATGGCAGCTCGTTTTATTATTATGGGCAGGATGGAAACCGCGTCGAGAAGACCGGCATGCAGACGCTTGGCGGCGCGCAGTATTACCTGAACAGCGATTCTACGCTGCACGAATTTGTGCCGGGACCCAACGACTGCGAGGGAACCGTTTACATCCATGCCGGAGACGGGGGCTTCACATTTACCCCGCACGAACCGGGCGTTCTGGAGCTGGACGGCGCGCTTTACGAGGTAACGGCAGACGGCAGCGTCCTGCAGGATGCGTCCGACGGGTATCTCTACTTTGGACCCGACGGCAGATACACCAGCGGAAATGAAACGCTTGACGAGGGCGTGCAGGCGCTGCTCGGCGCGGCGTGCGAAGAAGCTTCCTCGCGCGAAGAAAAACTCAGGCAGGCGTATGATTACATCCGTGATAACTACCGCTATCTTTCCATGCAGCACTACGACGCGGGGACGACCGACTGGGCAGAAGAAGCGGCGCTGTCGTTTCTGGAAACCGGCAAGGGCAACTGCTACTGCTTTGCAGGGCTTTTCATGTACTGCGCAAGGCAGCTCGGCTATCAGGCGTATGTGGTCGCGGGCTGGGAGAGCAATCCCACAAACGACCACGCCTGGACCATGATCGACCAGGACGGCAGGGCGCTTTTGTATGACACGCAGCTCGAGTATGCGTATCTTTATATGTTTCACCGTGAGCCGGTCGACATGTTTGGCGCCGAAGAGCAGGACGGTCTGTATCGCGGCTTCCGGTATTATTTCCCCGAAGAGTAAGGAGAGGCAATGAGCTTTACTTCGCCCGTTTTTTTGTTTGCGTTTCTGCCGCTGACAGTGATTGTCTATCAGCTGGCGCGCAGCACGAAGATCAAAAACATCGTCTGGATTGCGGCGGGGCTTTTGTTCTATGCGTTCGGCGATGTGCGGCATCTGCCGCTGCTGCTCGGCTCGTGCCTGCTGCACTATGGCGCGGGGCGGTATCTGATGGCGCAAAAGAAGGCACGCAGAGCTGCGCTGGGACTTGTCGTGGCGCTGGACCTTGCGGTGCTGGCGTTTTATAAGGTGCGCGGCGCGCTGCCACTCGGTATCTCATTTTACACGTTTCAGGCAATCAGCTATGTTGCCGACACGTACAAAAACCCCGCAGACGGCACGAAGAATTTGCGCGAGGCGCTGCAGTATCTGACGTTTTTCCCGCAGCTGACGGCAGGACCGTTTCTGAAATTCTCCGCGCTGCGCCCGTATCTGGACCGGCGCGATGTAAGCTGGGAGAAAAATGCGCAGGGCGTGCGGCGTTTTGTGTGCGGACTGTGCAAGAAAGTGCTGCTGTCAACCGCTGCGGCAAAGCTGGCGGACGCGATGTTTTCGCTTGCCTCTATCGACGCGCTCGGCGCGTGGACCGGTGCGCTCAGCTACTGTCTGCAGCTGTATTTTGATTTTTCCGGCTACAGCGACATGGCGCTTGGACTGGGGCTGCTGTTCGGCGTGCAGCTGCCGGAAAATTTCCGGCATCCCTACTGCGCAGGTTCGGTGTCGGAGTTCTGGCGGCGCTGGCACATGACGCTCTCCGGCTGGTTCCGGGACTATGTCTATATTCCCCTCGGCGGCAGCCGGAACGGGCGTGCGCGGACGGTTTTCAATAAACTCCTCGTGTTTCTTGCGACGGGACTCTGGCACGGAACCGGCTGGACGTTTGTCCTCTGGGGGCTGTGGCATGGCGTGTGCTGCGGCGCAGAGACGCTGCTGGACCGGAAGCATACGCTCCAGACGCGCTGGTATGGGCATATGTATACGCTGCTGGTTGTGATATTCGGCTTCGTTCTGTTCCGCGCGGAAAGTCTTCTGCAGGCGCTTATGCTGCTGCGCACGATGCTCTCTGGCTTCACGCCCGTGGATGCCTGCCGTCTTGCACTGCGAAATCTCCTGACGGCGGGGACGGTTTTCTGGTGCCTGGCGGGCGTGCTTACCTGTCTTCCTTTGTGGGAGCATGCGAAGGCGCGCTTTGATGGCAGCCGGTGGTTTTCTCCGGCACTTGACGCGCTGACAATCGTAGGTCTTCTTTTGTGCCTGATGCAGCTGGCGTCACATTCGTTCCAGCCGTTTATCTATGCGAGCTTCTGAGGTGCGCGATGAAGAAACAAAAACAGGGAAGACTTCTTTGTGCGCTTTGTCTGGCGCTGCTGCTGATTCCGCTTGCAGGCATGCTGCTGGCTGGACCGTCTGACGCGGTTTCCAACGAGCGCCTTGCGGCAAAGCCGCGCCTGATGCGCGCGGGAAAGCTGAATCCGGATTTCTTATCGGAGACGGCAGATTATTTTGCGGGGCATTTTTACCTGCGCCCGGCGCTCATCACGGCAAACAGCACCGTGCAGGCGGCAGTTTTTCGGGAATCCGCGTCTGAGGACGTGGTGCTGGGAGACGGCGGCTGGCTTTTTTACGCGGACACGCTGGAGGATTTTCAGGGGACGAACCCCATGACCGGGCGGGCGCTTTTCTGCGCCGCGCGCAATCTCGCGCTGCTGCAGGAATACTGCGCGCAGCAGGGAACAAGCTTCCTGTTCGTCTGCGCGCCGAACAAAAACACAAGTTACCCCGAATACATGCCCGGGCAGTACCGGAAAACGGAGCAGGTTTCCGATCTGGACCGGCTGGAGCAGGCGCTGACGCAGCAGGGCGTCTCGTTCTGCGACCTGCGCGAAGCGCTCTCGGGGCGCGAAAGCCTGACCTATTATCGGACGGACAGCCACTGGAACGGCTACGGCTCGTATCTTGCCGGCAGGCAAATCCTGCAGGCGCTCGGGAAAGAAGCGGACACCGAAGACGTTTCGCTATCCATGCAGCAGCACGCGGGCGATCTTTACGGGATGCTCTATCCGGCGTCCGACCGGGAGGAGGATGCGCCTGCCCCGGCGCAGCTGCGCACGTTTTCCTATCTCGGCGATGTGCGCGGGGTGGACGATCAGCTGATCCGGACGCAGTCGGGCGCGGAGGGGACGCTTTTCATGTTCCGCGATTCATTCGGAAACGCGCTGCATGCGGACCTTGCCGGGCAGTTTTCACAGGCGGTATTTTCACGGAGCATGCCGTATGATCTGTCGCAGGCGGAAGAAATGCCGGAGGTGCTGATTGCCGAGATTGCGCAGCGGAACCTTCGCTGGCTTGCGCAGCGCCCGCCGCTGCTTCCCGCACCGCAGAGGCAGGAACCTGTCTGGGAGAGGGAAGCGCAGCAGAAGCTTTCCGTATCCGTGTCGGAAAGCGGATTTGAGGGGCTTTTCTGCTATGAAGGGCGCTTTCCGGAACCGCCGGATACGGACGCTGCGGTGTTTGCCTGCGTGGACGGCGTGTGGTATGAATCTTGCCTCACGGAAGACGGCTTCCGGCTTCTCGCGCCGGAAGCGGAAAGCATGCAGCTCGTGACTACGGCGGCGGAAAGCGCTTCGATCTATCAGGCAGAACTG
>DPCD01000121.1:8958-9295 GCA_003516765.1 Clostridiales bacterium
CAGGCAGAACTGACAAACTAGGCGGCTGACGCAGCCGCCTTTTTATTTTGGAAATTTTTCACATCCGGCGGAACAAACCGGATGGACCCTGCGTCTAAGAGGCAGAATAAGAACAATAGGGAATTGGAGGAGTTTCCATGAAGACAGCAAAACGAATCACATCGCTGCTGCTTGCCGTGGCGCTGGCTTTCTCGCTGGCGGCAAGCTGTTTTGCGGGCGATACCGCGCTCACACGGCAGGAGGCTGCCGAGATGCTTGTGCAGGCGGCGGACGACTATCACCGCGGTGTGAAAACAGAGGATATTCTAAAGGGTTATCCGGACGGCAATCTGGACCT
>DPCD01000121.1:9512-11368 GCA_003516765.1 Clostridiales bacterium
GCTCACCCGCGCGCAGGCGCTCGTGATGCTGGACCGCGCGTTCGGAGGACTGCCCGCGCCGGTCGGCGATCATGCCCGCACGGCGGCAGGCATGCAGGGCTTTTCCGACGCGCCCGTGTGGGGCGGCGAGGAGCTTTCGCGCGTGCTTTCTTCCGGTATCGTCGCAGGCGAAGCGGATGGACTGCTGCATCCCGATGCGCCTGTGACCCGCGAGAATCTGCAGACGCTCCTTTCGCGCGTCTATGCCCTTGAGGGCACGAACCGCAAGGACGATTTTTATGAGACGGTCAACAAAACGTGGCTGGACAGCTCCGACATTCCCGCCGGGCTTTCCGTCAACGGACCGTTTTACGGCTTGAGTCTGACGGTTACGGAGCAGGTTGCAAAGCTGATTTCCGATATCGCGGCAAAGCCGCAGACCCCCGGCACGCCGGAGGCAAAAATCAAGGCGCTCTATGACAGCGTCATGGACGTCGAGGCAAGAGAAGCGGCGGGCGTCGCTCCGATTCAAGAGTATCTGGACGCAATCGAAACTGCAAAGACGCTCTCCGAGCTGATCGACGTCGAGTGCCGGCTTCAGAAGGAGCTTGGTCTTTCGACGATTCTGGGCTTCGGATTGACGTCGGATTTTGAAGATTCAAACCGCAAGGTCGTCGCGTTCTCGTCCTTCGGCGCATCGATGACGAAGGATTTTTATGAGAACGGAACGCAGGAGCAGAAGGACGCTTACCTTACCTACCTTGCAAAGCTGCTGACGCTCTCAGGGCTTTCCGAGCAGGCGGCGATGGAGCGGGCAAAGCTCGTCTATGCGGCGGAGGCAAAGGTTGCCAAAGCATCCTATGACCCGCAGGAATACGGGGATGTAGATAAAATCAACAACATCTACAAGCTCAGCGACATCCAGCGGCAGTTCTCGAAAATCAGCCTTGCCAAGGTCTACGAGGCGTCCGGTCTTGCCCCCAGCGACCGGATTCTGGTGACGGACCCCGGCGCAATGCGGGCGGCGGCAAGCTACTTTAACGATGCCGGTCTTGCAACCTTGAGGGCACTTTCCCGGACGGCAATTCTGATGAGCGTCGGCGGGTGCCTGAATCAGGGCTTCATCGAGGCAAGCGTCGAGTTCACAAAGGCATATTACGGCATCGATATGACCCAGACCACCGAGCAGATTGCTGCCCAGCAGGTGCAGGGACTGCTGGCTGATTATCTGGGACGCGCGTATGTTGAAGCGCACTTCTCGGAAAAGGCAAAGCAGGACGTCGAGGAAATGATTCACGAATTCCTCGAGATCTACAAGACGCGCATCGAAGCGCTCGACTGGATGTCGGACGCGACAAAGCAGAAGGCAATCTGCAAACTCGACACGATGAAGATCAAGGTCGGCTACCCCGACAGCTGGGAGACCTATCTCGATAATGCCGACATCAAGAGCCCGTCTGAGGGCGGCACGTTCTTCTCGAACGTCATCTCCATTCAGGCGTCTGCAAAAGAAAAAACACTTGCCGAGCAGAACACGCCGGTTGACAAGACCGACTGGCTCATGGAGCCGTTTACGGTCAATGCCTGCTACAGCGCAACATCCAACGACATCACCTTCCCGGCGGCAATTCTGCAGAAGCCGCTTTATGATGTGAACGCCTCGAGAGAGGAAAACCTCGGCGGCATCGGCTACATCATTGCCCATGAGATCACGCACGCCTTTGACAACAACGGTGCAAAGTTCGATGAAAACGGCAACGCTGCCAACTGGTGGACCGAGCAGGACTACGCCGCGTTCCAGCAGAAGTGCCTGCAGGTTGCGAACTGGTACGACGGGCAGGAGGTCTGCCCCGGCGTCTCGTGCAGCGGCGTGCTGA
>DPCD01000119.1:0-211 GCA_003516765.1 Clostridiales bacterium
TTCAAGCTCCGCTACCGCGCCTTTACAGCAAGGATTCCGGGCGGCAGAAAGCTCTATCAGTTTACTCACAAGCTAAAAGAACGTTTCCGCAGAAGCGTTCTGGGCACGAATCTGTTTGACAGCCTCGGCTTTACCTATCTCGGACCCGTCGACGGGCACGACGTGCAGAAGGTCGAAGAACTTCTGAAAATCGCAAAGGCACTGCATGAGC
>DPCD01000119.1:385-5736 GCA_003516765.1 Clostridiales bacterium
TGATCACAAAAAAGGGCAAGGGCTATGAGCTGGCGGAAAAAATGCCGGCGGCATACCACGGCGTCGGAAAGTTCGACCCGGCATTGGGCGCCAGCGCCGTTCACAAGCCGTGCTTTTCCGATGTGTTTGGGCAGACGCTGACGGAGCTCGCGCTGGAAAACCCGCGCGTCTGCGCGATCACCGCTGCCATGCGCGACGGAACGGGGCTGAAAACCTTTTCGGAAACCTGCCCCGAGCGGTATTTTGATGTCGGCATTGCCGAAGAGCATGCGCTGTCTATGGCATGCGGCATGGCGAAGCAGGGTCTCATTCCGGCAGTCGCGATTTACTCAACATTTTTGCAGCGCTCGTTTGACATGCTGCTGCACGATCTGGCGCTTTTGCAGCTGCACGTGGTGCTGGGCGTCGACCGCGCAGGTCTCGTCGGAGAAGACGGCAGAACACACCATGGCATGTTTGACGTGGGCTATCTTCGTCAGGTGCCGGGGATGAAAATCTACTGTCCGGCAAGCTTTGCGGAGCTTCGCCGCATGCTCCGGCAGGCGGTGCTCGAGGACAAAGGACCGGTCGCTGTGCGTTATCCGAGAGGCGGCGAGGGAAACTATCAGACGGACAAGGCGCAGTCGCTCTTAAAAGAAGGTACAGACTGCACCGTCGTCACCTACGGCACGACAATCAACGCTGTTCTCGAAGCGGCGGAAGGCTGCGAAAAAGAGGGAATTTCCGTCGAGGTTTTGAAGCTTGCGACGATTGCACCGCTGGATTTTGCGGCAGTCGAAGCGTCCTGCCGCAAGACCGGGCGGGTGCTGGTGGTGGAAGAGACGTCCAATCACGGCTGCGCTGCCGACGAGCTTTTCGCGCGCCTGCTGCAAAGCGGTGTCACGGGACACTTCTGCAAGCAGAATCTGGGAGACGGCTTCATCCGCCACGGCGCGATGCAGGATTTATATGCGCTGGCGGGGCTGAACGCGCAGGCGCTGCGGGATAAAATCCGGGAGGTATGTCATGAAGCATAAGGAGCGGCTGGATGTGCTGCTGGTGAGCCTGGGGCTTGCCGAGTCGCGGGCAAAGGCGCAGGCGACGATTATGGCGGGCGAGGTCTATGTGAACGGGCAGAAAGCGGACAAGTCCGGTATGGAAGTTGACATAACATCAAATGTTGAGGTGCGCGGCAGTGCCTGCCCGTATGTCAGCCGCGGCGGGTTGAAACTGGAAAAAGCGCTCCGGAACTTCGGCGTTGACCCGACGGGCTATGTCTGCAGCGACTCCGGTGCGTCTACGGGCGGATTTACCGACTGTCTGCTCCAGCAGGGAGCCAGCAAGGTCTTTGCCATCGACGTCGGCTACGGACAGCTGGCGTGGAAAATCCGCAACGATCCGCGCGTCGTGGTTATGGAGCGGACGAACATCCGCTACGTGACGCCGGAGGATCTGGGGCAGCCGCTCGATCTTTCCGTGATCGACGTGTCGTTTATCTCGCTTTCGCTGGTGCTTCCGGTGGTCAAAACGCTGTTAAAGCCAACGGGGCAGGTTCTGTGCCTGATCAAGCCGCAATTTGAAGCGGGAAAAGACAAGGTCGGCAAAAAGGGCGTCGTCCGCGACGCTGCGGTTCACGAAGAGGTGCTTCAGAACTTCATCTCCCTTGCAAAGTCGCTCGGTTTTACCATTCGCAATCTCACCTTCTCGCCCGTCAAGGGTCCGGAGGGCAATATTGAGTTTCTCGCGCATCTTTCCCTGCAGCCGGGAGAGGATTCTTATACCGCGCCTGGCGATTTGGTCACGCAGGCACACGCCGCGCTGAAGGGGTGATCAAAATGAAAATCGTTCTGACCCCGAATCCCTACCGGGACAAGCAGTTCCGCACAGTTCAGCAGGCAAAAAAAATATTGGAAGGCTGCGGCGTTCAGACCGCCCTGTGTCTGCCGTTCGATGTGGACCGGGATTATGAGCTGCCGAAAAATCTCGAGTTCCGGGATTTGCACCACGAAATTAACGATGCGGACCTGCTGATATGTTTCGGAGGCGACGGCACAATTCTGCACGCTTCCAAAATTGCCACGGCGCATAATCTTCCGATTCTCGGCGTTAACATTGGCACGATGGGCTTTATCGCCGAGCTGGAGGCAGGCGAGCTGGAGCTTTTGCGCAGGCTTCCGGCGGGAGATTATACCATCGAGCCGCGCAGCATGATCGACGTCACCGTCACCGGCGCGAACGGGCAGCGGCTTCTGCATGAGACGGCGCTCAACGACGCGGTCGTGACCAAGGGCGCGATTGCGCGCGTGGTGCAGGTATCGGTCTACTGCGACAATGTCGAGGCGACGAGCTTCTCCGGCGACGGCGTCATCATTGCCACGCCGACCGGCTCCACCGCCTATTCCATGTCCGCCGGCGGACCAATCGTCGAGCCGCTGGCAAAAAACCTGATCATTTCGCCCATCTGCGCGCACGCGATGCTGGCAAAAACCATCGTCGTCTCTCCGGAGCGCGTGATTTCCGTCAAGATCGGAAAAATCGGCAGGCACAACGCCTACCTCTCCGTCGATGGCGGCAGGGCGTTCCGGCTCAACACCGGAGACGTGATCACCACGAAGGCTTCGCAGAAGGTAACGAAGCTGGTGCGGCTCAAGCAGACGAGCTTCTTCGAAATTCTCAACAAAAAATTCATCGACAGGCAGAGGTAACGCCATGAAATCAAAACGTCACGAAAAAATCCTCGAGCTGATCCGCGACCACGACATCGAGACGCAGGAACAGCTGTTGCAGCAGCTGCAGGAAAGCGGCTTCAATACCACGCAGGCAACCATTTCCCGGGACATCAAGCAGCTGCGCATCATCAAGGAGCTGGGACCCGGCGGAACGTACCGCTACAGCGCGACGGCAAAGCCTGTCGAGCACGCATTTTCCTCGAAGCTCAATATTATCTTCAGCCAGTGCGTAACCAGTGTCGACTATGCACAGAATATCATCGTGCTCAAGACGCTTCCCGGGCTTGCACAGGCGGCTTGCTCGGCGCTCGATAAGTTGGATCTTTCCGAGGTTCTCGGTACGCTCGGAGGAGATGATACCTGTATGGTCGTTCTGCGCGACGCTGCCTCCGCGGCAAGCATCTGCGCGGAAATCCGCAGCCAGATTACCATTCACGAAAATCGCGTATAAGCTTTGCGAGAGGAGAACCCGGCATGCTGAGCGTTCTGCATATTGAAAACATTGCCGTCATTGAGCAGGCGGAAATTCTCTTCGAGGGCGGCTTCAATGTCCTGACCGGTGAGACCGGTGCGGGCAAATCCATTGTCATTGACGCGATCTCCGCAATTCTGGGAGAGCGCACCTACCGCGACGTGATCCGCACCGGCGCGAATCGCGCATTCGTCAGCGCGATTTTTACGAATATTCCGCAATACGACTGGTTTTCAGAAAATCAGGTGGAGTTTGACACGCAGGAGCTGCAGGTGCAGCGCGAGATTTATGCAGACGGCAGAAACGTCTGCCGCGTGAACGGTCGCCCGGTCAGCGTGGCATCGCTCAAAAAGCTCGGCGGCAGACTCATCAACATCCACGGACAGCACGACTCGCAGCAGCTGTTTGACGAGGAAAATCATCTGACCTATCTCGACGCCTTTGCACGCGACGAACAGGAGTTCGAAGCGTATCAGCAGGCGTTTTCCGCCATGCAGTCGGTGCAGCGGGAAATTCAGAAGCTCAGCATGGACGAATCGGAAAAGCTGCGGCTTGTGGAGACACTACAGTATCAGATTGAGGAAATCCGCGCGGCAAATCTGGTCTCCGGCGAGGAAGAGCAGCTCAAGGAGCGGCGCAAGGTGCTGCAGAACGCGGAAAAGCTCTCAGACGCGCTGCGTATGGCAGACGAAGCGCTCTACGGCGGAGATTCTTCCGACGGCGCGGCAGGGCTTTTATCCAATGCCGAGCATGCGCTTTCCCGAGTCAGCGCCATCAGTGCCGACATGCAGACGCTTCATCAGAAGATTTCGGACCTCATGTACAGCGTCCAGGATGCGGCGGACGAGCTGCGCGCCATGCGCGACGATCTGAGCTACTCGGAAGGGGAGCTCGAAGAAATCGAAGAACGGCTCGACGCGATCCATAAGCTCAAGCGCAAATACGGCGCAAGCGTGGAGGATGTGCTTGCCTATCTTGCAGACTCCGAGCAGCGGCTCGACGAAATTGAATTTGCGTCCGACCGGATTGAAACGCTCAAAAAACGGGAGGCGGAACTGCAAAAGGAAACAATCCGGCAGGGAGAAATTCTGCGTGAAAAGCGCCTTTCCGCTGCGCAGGCGATGGAATCTCGCATCTGCGACGAGCTGCGCCAGCTTGATATGCCGAAGATTCGCTTTGTCTGCGAGTTTACGCCGCAGCAGCCGATGCAGACCGGTCTGGACAGCGTGCGGTTCCTGATGTCCGCCAACGTCGGCGAGAATCTCAAGCCGCTTTCCAAGGTCGCCTCCGGTGGCGAACTGGCAAGAATTATGCTGGCGATGAAGCAGGTGCTGGCGCAGCAGGACGGTGTGCCGACGCTGATTTTCGACGAGGTGGACGCCGGTGTGAGCGGAAGAGCCGCGCAGAAGGTGGCGTACAAGCTCTGGACGGTCTCCAAAGGACGGCAGGTTCTCTGCGTGACGCATCTGCCGCAGATTGCCGCGATGGCGGACGCCGAGTATACGGTCGAAAAGCGTGTGGAAAACGAGAGAACGTACACCAGCGTTCTGCATCTGGACGAGAGCGGCAGAAAGCAGGAGCTGGCACGCCTCATTGGCGGCAGCATGATCACCGAGACGACGCTTGCCGGTGCGGCAGAGCTTCTTCGTCTTGCGGCAGAAGCAAAATCCGAAACAAACGGTTGACAAAATCCGATGTTTTTGCTATGATGCCAATGTTATATTGCTACAGCGAAGAAGGGAAGAAGTAGCCCGCCTTTCGTCCTCAGAGAGTTTCCGGTCGGTGCGAGGAAACGGACGCGGCGCGTGAAATACCTCCCGGAGCTGCCCCCTGAAAGGAAACGATTAGGGGTGTGTCGGTCGCGCCCGTTATCGCGCAGGATGCCGAAAGGCACCCGGTAAGGTCCTGTCTCGCGAGAGGCGGACGACCAGAGGTGGTACCGCGATTTTTCGCCCTCTGCTCAACGAAGGTTGGGTGGAGGGTGTTTTATTTTTGCTGCCTGCTGCCCAGACAAGGCAAGCAACGAATTATGTTAACTAATTTACGAACAATAGAAGGAGAAACACGATGGGTATTTACGAAGAACTGCAAGCGCGCGGTCTGATTGCGCAGGTGACGGATGAAGAGCACATCCGCGACATGGTCAACAACGGCAAGGCGACGTTCTACAT
>DPCD01000010.1:0-149 GCA_003516765.1 Clostridiales bacterium
ATGGTCCAGGCGCGGCACTCATCGGAGCCAGCCGTGAGGAAGGAAATAAGCCCCAGCAAACGGTAGCTGCACTGAATCAGCCGGTCCAGACCCGATTCCTGCAAGCCGAGTTCTTCCATGAACATCGCCTTTTCCTCGGGGTCGTCCAG
>DPCD01000010.1:410-631 GCA_003516765.1 Clostridiales bacterium
TTTGCGCAGATGGGAAGCACCTGGCTGCCTTCGGATTCTGCAAGCTTTTTGACAGCCAGATAGTGCTTGCTGGACTCCGGCTCGTTTACTTCATTTTCGCCGAGGTTTGCGGCGTAGATTGTCTTGCGGAGCGTCAGAAGGTCACTCGTTGCGATCATGGCAGCGTCGTCGTCTGAGCATTCAAACGTGCGCGCGAGGTTGCCCTCGTTCATATAGTCGCG
>DPCD01000010.1:851-1030 GCA_003516765.1 Clostridiales bacterium
TCGTGGTTGAAGCGCTTGTCGCCACCCTTGGCGTTTTTCTGCGCCTTGTCAATGCGGCGGTCGATCATTTCCAGGTCCGCCATAATGAGCTCGGTGTTGATGATTTCAATGTCGCGCAGCGGGTCGGTCGAGCCCTCGACGTGGGTGACGTTGGGGTCTTCAAAGCAGCGCACGACATG
>DPCD01000010.1:1311-6851 GCA_003516765.1 Clostridiales bacterium
TGCTGGTCGCGCAGCCACTCGAGCCGCTTGTCCGGCACGGACACGACGCCGACGTTGGGGTCGATGGTGCAGAAGGCGTAGTTGTCCGCCGCGACGCCGGCGTTGGTGATGGCATTGAAAAGCGTGGATTTGCCGACATTCGGCAAGCCAACGATACCTAATTTCATAGTGTTTTCTCCTTCTCGGCAAGCCGATGGGCGGCTGCTTGAATTTTCTATATTATAGAGCGCGGCGCGTATTTTTTCAACTATAAATGGCGCACGGGCGGGAAAATGGGGCAAATTTGCGGCGGGGGTTTTCTTTTGGACGCGGAGCGTGTAGAATGGAGGAAACAGAAAACGGAAAAGAGGACGGAATTCTATGCGCGTGATTGACCTGACGCACACGATCAAAGAGGACATGCCTGTCTATCCCGGCACGGGCACGCCGAAGCTGCTGCCGGCGAACAGCTATGAGGAAAACGGCTTCAAAGAGACGCTGGTCTCGTTTTACTCCCACACGGGTACGCACGTGGACCCGCCGGCGCACCTGTTTGCGGACAGGACGACGCTCGATGCGTTTGCGCCGGAGCAGTTTCTCGGAAAGGCGCTTGTGATCGACTGCACGCACCTGCGCGAGGGCGAGGCAATCGGCATGAAGGAGCTTTCCAAATACGGCGGCAAGGCAGATGCGGTCGATTTTCTGCTCTTTGCGACCGGATGGGACGCGCGATGGGGGACCGAGGCGTACTTTGGAGACTATCCCTGCATCGACGAGGAGGTTCTGCAGCATATTTTGAACGGCAATTACAAGGGCATCGGCTTCGACGTGATCGGGCTGGACCCAATTGCGGACGAAAATCTGACGCGGCACAAGGCATTATTTGCGGAAAAAGACATCGTGAACATCGAAAACCTCAAGAATCTGGGGCTGTGCGGCACGGAGCCGTTCTGGTTTGCGTGCCTGCCGCTGAAGCTGGAAAGCAGCGACGGCGCGCCTGCGCGGGCGATTGCGTGGTTTGAGGATTGAGACGGAGGGCAGGTGAGACACAATGCTTCGCATGGAAATTGCACTGATTCTGGTGCTGGGCTTTGTGGCGTATATCTATATACTCCGCCGAGCGGACGCAGACGGCGCTGCACCGCACATTTTCGGCGCTGCTGGCGGCGGCGCTGGTGCATCTGGTGTTTGACGCGCTGACGCTTTACACGGTGAATCATCTGGACACGGTGCCGCGGCTTCTGAACGACGCGCTGCACCGCGTGTTTGTCGGCACGATGGTGCTGGTGGTGTTTCTTTTTTATCAGTATATTGCAATTCTGGTGGAGGAGGAGACCGGAAAGCCGCGCAGGCTGGACTTAGCGGCGCGCATATTTCTGGTGGCTGCGGAGGCGGGCGTGCTGGTGCTGCCGGTCCACTATGCGGTAACGCCGCTCGGCAACTACTCCGATGGATTCACGCGGATGTCTGCTATGTCAGCGTGGCGTTTTATCTTCTGCTGTGCGTGGGGCTGCTCGCGGGGAACTGGAAAAGCATCCATACAAAAAAGCGCTTTGCCATCGGTGCGGCGCTGGCGATCGAATTAAGCGTGAGTGTGGCACAGGGGTTTCCCCCGACGTGGCTGATCAGCGGCATGGGCATCACACTGATGACGCTGGCATTCTATCTGACGCTGGAAAACCCCGATATTCTGCGCTCGGAGCTGACGGAGCAGAAGATGTCGATGCTGTATCTCAAAAGTCAGGTGAATCCGCACTTTCTTTATAACACGCTCGACACCATCCGCATTCAGGCGCAGCTGAACGGAGACGAAAAGGTGGCGCAGCTTCTGATGCGGCTGGTGAGCTTTTTCCGTCACAGCGTGAAGGTGGACCGGAGCATGGTGACGCTGGACGAGGAACTGGAGCTGATCGAGGCGTATCTGGACCTGATGTGCGTGCGCTATCCGAAGCTCAAATGCAACGTCGATGTTGCGTCGGAGCTGTATGACGCGCAGGTGCCGAACTTTATTCTGCAGCCGCTGGTGGAAAACAGTCTGCTGCACGGACTCAAAAACAAGGGCTACTGCGGGGAGCTTCATGTTTCGGCGGAAAAATCGGGCTATGCGGACTACCGTGTCTTTGCCAAGGCGTTCAAGAAAGCCGAGGGCGCGACGCCGAGCCAGTACCGCCGCAACTTTGAGGTGCAGCCGTAAGCGCCGGCTGAGGCAACCTGGGGTGTATTCTTCCAACTCCCAACGCACCCGGACAGTGGGTCTTTTCGCGGTGCGCTGCGTCATTTTTCCTTGAAATACGTCAGTATTCCTGCGAAAAAATGTCTTGCTCAACGTAAAAATCCCTCGCTGCCGGTCACATCATGAGTTGGAAGAATACACCCTAGGAACAAAAATCTTCCAGCGCCCGCGTCAGAGCCTGCCGGCTGGGGAAATGCAGCCCGCGCGAAAGAAGCGAAACGTCCTGTGCGGGCAAGGTGCTGCGCGCGCGCAGTCCGGTGTCGTGCCATGCACCGCTGGGCTCCCGGTAGCAGATGCTGCCGTTTTGAATTGTGAGAAGAAAGCCGCCGGCGAAGAGACTCATACAGAGCGCAAGGGTAAGAAGCAGCCGTTTCATGTTTTCCCTCCTTTTTGCTTTACGATGCCCGGTTTTGCGCCGGTGCATGCAAAGAAAACGGGCATATATTCATATTTTGTTTCCAAACTAATTGACAGGTGTGTTATAATGTAACGATGAAAATTAAAATGGTGAATTGTGCCCGCTGATTGTTCAGAAATCCGGGCAGGTTTTGCGATAGATGGAGGAATATCATGCGAGCAGATAAGAATACAAAGCCCTCCGGCTCCGCGGCAAAGCGCATTGTCAAGGGCGTGGGAAAGGTCCTCGGCACGATGGTGCTGGTGCTGTTTCTCACAACGCTGATTTTTGCGTGTCTGTTTGCCCTGTATGTCAAAAACGATCTTTCGGCGCAGGTCGATTCGATCGACGGCTTTACGCTCGACCAGACATCCGTGATCTACTATGAAGACCCGAAGACCGGGCAGGATGTGGTCCTGCGCAAGCTCTACGGCGGCGCGAACCGCACATGGGTCGAGTATGAGAATATCCCCAAAAACCTGATTCATGCCTGCATTGCCATCGAGGACAAGCGCTTTGAGGACCATCAGGGCGTCGACTGGTTCACGACGATGAAGGCGTGCGTCAAGATGTTCCTCGGTCAGGGCGAGGCGGGCGGCTCGACCATTACCCAGCAGCTCGTCAAAAACATTACCGGGCGCGACGAGGTGACCGTGCGCCGCAAGCTGGTGGAAATTTTCAGCGCGCTGGAGCTGGAAAAGAAATATACGAAAAAGCAGATCATGGAGCTGTATCTCAATGTCATCGCGCTGGGCGAAAACTGCGAGGGCGTGGAGTCTGCGTCGCAGGTCTATTTCGGCAAGAGCGTGAGTGAACTCGACCTTGCCGAGGGCGCCGCACTCATCGGCATTACGAATAACCCCTCGATCTACGACCCGTATATCAACCCCGAAAAGAACAAGCAGCGCCAGGAGATCATTCTCGGCGAAATGCTCGACCAGAAATATATCACGCAGGACCAGTATGACAAGGCGATGGCGGAGGAACTGGTTTTCCACAACGCCAGCGGCGAAAAATCCGGCGATGAGGATTACTATTCTTATTTCGAAGACCAGGTCATCAACGACGTGGTGCGCGATCTGGGCAAGAAGACCGGCTATGAGACGACAATTGTCCGAAAAATGCTCATGACCGGCGGCTACAAGATCTATTCGACCCTCAACCCCGACGTGCAGGCGGCAGTTGAAGAGGTCTATCAGAACCTCGACAACATTCCTGCCACGGCAAGCTCGCAGCAGCTGCAGTCCGGCATTGTCGTCATTGACAATAAGACCGGAGACGTCGTCGCTGTTGCCGGCGGCGTGGGCGAAAAGCAGGGAAGCCTGATTTTAAACCGTGCCACGCAGAGCTATCTGTCTCCCGGCTCGACGATCAAGCCGGTCTCGGTCTATGCGCCCGCGCTGGAGCTTGGACTTGTGACGCCTGCGACGGTGATGGACGATACGCCGTATTCGTTTACCGACGCACGGCACTGGCCGAAGAACTCCGACTCGGTCTACCGGGGGCTTATGAACATCAACGAAGCGGTCAAGCACTCGATCAATACGATTCCGGTCAAGCTGGTCGCGCAGATGACGCCCGAATACTGCTTCGAGTTTGCAAAGGAAAAGATGGGGCTCAGCTCGCTCGTTTCCTCCTACGTGAACGCGGCGGGAGACACCTTCTCGGATATTGATCTGGCACCGCTGGCAATGGGCGGTCTGACAAAGGGCGTCACCGTCAAGGCGATGGCACAGGCGTATGCCTCGTTTGCAAACGAGGGCGTCTGGCGCGAGGCAAGAACGTATACGAAGGTGGTCGACGCCGACGGCAAGGTCGTGCTGGACAATACCCAGCAGTCGCATGTGGCAATGAAGGACATGACCGCCTGGTATATCACCTATATGCTGGAAAACACCGTCGAATCCGGCTCCGGCACGGCGGCGCAGATTGAAAATATGACCGTTGCCGGAAAGACCGGCACGACGACGAGCGACTTTGACCGCTGGTTTGCGGGCTACACCCCGTATTATACCGGTGTCGTCTGGTGCGGCTACGACGACCCCGAGGAGGTCGTTCTGACCGATTCGAGCGCGAACCCGGCGACGGTTCTTTGGCAGAAGGTCATGGCAAAGGTCCACGAGGGGCTTGCCAACAAGGAATTCAACAAGCCGACCAACGTTGTGGAATGTACGGTCTGCCAGGACAGCGGACTTCTCATGACCGACGCCTGCCGCGAAGACCCCAGAGGCAGCCGCGCCATCACGGTGGAGCTGAGTCTCTACGACGTGCCGACGCAGAACTGCAATGTCCACAAGGAGGTGGAGATCTGCGGCGCGTCCGGTCACGTGGTGAACGAATACTGCAAGCAGGTGGAGGGCAATACCACAAAGACCGTGGGTCTGCTGGACGTTTCGCGTGCCTTCCCGGTACGCGGCATCACCGTGCAGGACCAGGCGTATGCCGTGCCGAATGATTCGCTGCCGGCAGGCTATTATCCGGCGCTGAGTCCGGATGTGGACGCGATCAACGTGGAGTGCTACATCCACACCCGAGACGATCTTCCCGAGCCTGAGGCGCCCGAGGAGGACGAGGAGGAAACAAGCGGCAGCCGCATTTCCTCTGCCGTGCGCGATATCTTAAGCGGCGGCAATCAGAACGATTAAAGAAGCAGGAGAACGATATGTGGCTTTCTGACGAATGGAAGGACTATGAGGTCATCGACACCTCGAGCGGAGAGAAGCTCGAGCGCTGGGGAAAGTATATTCTCGTGCGCCCGGACCCGCAGGTCATCTGGACGACGCCGAAGCAGCACCCGCTGTGGCGCAAATACGACGCAAAATACAGCCGGTCCAACACCGGCGGCGGCAAATGGTCCAATCTGCGCCTGCCTGAGCAGTGGCAGGTGCATTATAAAGAGCTGACCTTCAACGTAAAGCCCATGAACTTCAA
>DPCD01000071.1:0-208 GCA_003516765.1 Clostridiales bacterium
TGTTTCTTGTCCGGTGTTTTTTATGGAGGTTGAAACCATGGATCTTCTGACCGGAAACATCCGGACGCTGTACTTCAAATTTCTGTCTGCCGCGTTTGGCAGCGCGCTCATTTCCTGCATCTACGGCATGGTCGACATGGCAATGGTCGGGCAGTATCAGGGACCGGACGGCGCGGCTGCGCTTGCTGTGGTCGCGCCGGTGTGGAAC
>DPCD01000071.1:349-6093 GCA_003516765.1 Clostridiales bacterium
GCGATGGTCGGGCAGTATCAGGGGCCCGACGGAGCGGCAGCGCTGGCCGTTGTCGCGCCGGTGTGGAACATCATCTACTCATTGGGGCTTCTGACCGGCATCGGCGGGAGCGTTCTGTTCAGTGCCCGCCGCGGAGGCGGTCATGCGCAGGGCGAAGACAACCAGTATTTTACCGCCGCCGTCGTCGGCTCCGGCATTCTCGCCGTGCTGTCGTGGGCTTGGATTCTTCTTTTTGAGCGGGAGGTGCTGCTGTTTTTCGGCGCGGACGAGACGCTTCTGCCGCTGGCGCAGGCGTATCTTGCGCCGGTCCGCTGCGTGTTCCCGGTGTTCCTGCTGGGGCAGCTTGTGACAAGCTTCCTGCGAAACGATGCAAGACCGGGGCTTGCCACGGCGGCAGTGCTGACCGGCGGCATTTTCAATGTGTTTGGCGACTGGTTCTGCGTGTTCGTGCTGGACCTTGGCGTGTTCGGCGCAGGGCTTGCCACGGCGACCGGCGCCGTGATCTCGCTTGCAGTCATGTGTTCGCACTTTTTCTCCAGAAAATGCACGCTGCATCTGGTGCCCGTACAGAAGCTCTTCAAAAAACTCGGAGAAATTGCTGTCACCGGCTTTTCCAGCTTCTTTGTCGACGTTGCCATGGGCATTCTCACGGTGCTTATTAACCGCCAGATCATGAAATACCTCGACTCCGACGCACTTGCGGTCTACGCAACCGTTATCAACATCTCGACCTTCGTCCAGTGCTGTGCCTACAGCGTCGGTCAGGCGGCGCAGCCGATTCTTTCGACCAACTACGGCGCGAAAAATGCCGCGCGCATCCGGCAGGCGCTGCACCTCGCGCTCGGCACGTCGATGGTTTTCGCCGCCTTCTGGACAGGGCTGAGCGAACTGTTCCCCCAGCTTTACATCCATATCTTCATGCGTCCGACCGCAGAAATCCTTGCCATCGCGCCCGCCGTCATCCGGCGCTACAGCGTGTCGTTCGTGCTGCTGCCGGTCAACATCTTCTCGACCTACTATTTCCAGTCCATTCTCCATCCGAAGGATTCCTTCATCGTCTCGATCGCGCGGGGGCTTCTGGTCAGCGGGCTTCTCATCTTCGCGCTTCCCGCGCTTTTTGCGCCCGAGGCAATCTGGTGGGCAATGCCTCTGACAGAGCTTGTGACGAGCGTTTACGCTGCCTATGCCATGCGGAAAAGTCTGACAGGACTTTGTGCAAATTAGCCACTTGTGTTCTGCGTTTTTTGTGCTAAACTATGGCTGCTACGAAGCATATGCTATAGGAGGAGGACACAAGATGGCAGCCAATACAGACCCGAAGCTTCAGAATCAGATCATTTATTCTGTTTATGTCCGGAACCACACCCCCGAGGGAACGTTCCGCGCGGTGATTCCGGATCTGGACCGCATCCGCGCATTGGGAACCGATATCATCTGGTTTCTGCCGATTCATCCCATCGGCGTCGAAGGCAAGAAAGGAACGCTCGGCTGCCCGTATGCCAACCGGGACTATCGAAGCGTCAACCCCGCCTATGGCACGATGGACGATTTCAAGGAGCTGGTCCGCGAAATTCACGCCCGGGGCATGAAGTGCATGATCGACGTTGTGTATAACCACACGTCCCCGGACTCGACGCTTTATCACGAGCACCCGGACTTTTTCTACCGGAATGCCGACGGAAAGCCCGCCAACAAAATGGGCGACTGGTCGGACGTCATTGACCTCGACTACCGGAACAAAGCCCTCTGGGACTACCAGATCGAGAGCCTGAAATTCTGGGCAGGGATCGTCAACGGCTTCCGCTGCGATGTTGCATCGTTTGTGCCGCTGGATTTCTGGCGCGCCGCGCGCGAGGCAGTCCGTGCGGTCAATCCTGATACCATCTGGCTTGCCGAGACGGTCCACCAGAGCTTCGGCTGCCTGGCGCGGTACCGGGGCGTCCGGTCCGAGCTGGACTACGACATGTACGCGGCGTTCGACCTGGAGTATGAATACGACATTCGCGAGGCGTTTGACAAGTATCTGCAAGGTAAAATCGTCCTCAGCCACTATCTCGACATGCTGAACTTCCAGGAGGCAATCTACCCCGCGAACTACAACAAGCTCCGTTTCCTGGAAAACCACGACCAGCCGCGCATCTGCTCGTATGTCAAGGACGAAGCCGCATTGCAGAATTACACGGCGATGCTCTATTTCCTCAAAGGCACGACGCTTCTTTACGCCGGGCAGGAATTCGAAAACGATCATCTTCCGAGCCTCTTTGAAAAAGAGCCGATCGACCGTGCAAGCGGCAAGGACCTGACGCCGCTTCTGAAAAAGCTGGCGGGAATCAAGCGTCTTCTTGGCACGCAGGACTATTTCCGCGCCGAAGCAAACGACGAGCAAGACATCGCCGTCATGCAGCGCGCAGGCGCCGCCGGTCGTTTTGTGGGCGTATTCAGCCTGCAGGCAAAAAGCGCCGGGGTCTGCGTCCCTGCCGCAGACGGCACGTATGAGAACCTTCTGGACGGCAGCACCGTCACAGTCAAAGCCGGCTGCATCCACTGCGATGGCGCGCCTGTAATCTTCCGCGCGCCGGAGCGCGAGGGCTAGAGCTTTTGCATAAAATCCGTCAAATTTTATTGTATATTTTCCCGAAAATCTTAACACAATACCCATTGTCACACCGTTTTTCCTGTGCTAAAATATCGCTGTCCGAATGAGTGGTGGAGTCTGTCATAGAGCCTTTTCGGAGTGCTCTATTCATTCGGAAGCCGGAGAAGTTCCGGCTGGTGTGTGCGCATCCGGGACAGAGCCAGTATGGTTCTGTCCCTTTTTTCAGGCAGGCTCCGCGCGGGATACCCGCGCTTGCTTGATTTTCTGTTTTCTGTCTGAAAAGGAGGCGAGATACCATGCCCGTGATCTTATTTCTGATTGACGCCTTTGCGCAGATGCGCAGACTCAACCGCGCCGTTCATCTCATTTGAACCGAACTGGAAGGAACAGATTTATGAGAAAAACAAAAATTGTCGCTACCATCGGTCCTGCCAGCAGTGACCCGGCTGTTTTTGCCGCCATGTGCAAGGCGGGCGTCAACGTTGCCCGCCTCAATTTTTCCCACGGCACGCACGAAGAGCAGCTGGCAAAGATCCACATGATCAAAAAGGTCCGCGAGGAGCTGGATCTGCCCATTGCCATCATGCTCGACACCAAGGGACCCGAGTACCGGACCGGTACGTTCAAAAACGGCAAGGTCCATATCAACGACGGAGATCTTTTCACCTTTACCACCCGCGACGTGGAGGGAAGCTCCACGATTGTCTCCGTGAGCTATAAAAACCTTGCAAAGGAGCTGCGCGCGGGCGATACGATTCTCGTCAACAACGGACTGGTGAGCTTCCGCGTGCTGAGTGTGGAGGGCACGGAAATCCGCTGTCAGGCGATCATCGGCGGCGAACTGTCGGACCACAAGAGCATGAGCTTTCCCAACAAGGTCCTCAAACAGCCCTATTTGAGCGAACAGGACAAAAAGGATCTGCTTCTGGGCATTGAAAACGGCGTGGATTTCATCGCCGCCTCGTTCGTCTCCTGCCAGCAGGACATTTTGGACCTCAAGGCGTTTCTCAGCGCCCATGGCGGCGGCACCATCGACATCATCGCAAAAATCGAAAACCGTGCAGGTGTGGATAACATCGAGTCGATCTGCGACGTCTGCGAGGGCATCATGGTCGCGCGCGGCGATCTCGGCGTCGAGGTTCCGTTCACGGAGCTGCCCGCCATCCAGAAGCAGCTGATCACTACCTGCCGCCTGCGCGGCACGCGCGTCATCACCGCGACAGAGATGCTCGAATCCATGATTCACAATCCCCGCCCCACGCGCGCGGAGATTTCGGACGTCGCCAACGCCGTCTACGACGGCACCAGCGCCATCATGCTCTCGGGCGAGACGGCAGCCGGCAAATACCCCGTGCAGGCAGTCGAAACCATGGCGGCAATTGCCGCTGAAACCGAGCAGCACATCCACTACGAAACCCGCTTCCGCAACACAAAATTCCAGATCCGCAACCTGCTCGACGCCATCTCCCACGCCACCTGCGGCATGGCAATCGACATCGGTGCAAAAGCGATTGTGGTAAGCTCGCTGTCCGGAAGAACTGTCCGCATGGTCTCGCGCTTCCGCGTGCCGACCGATATTGTCGGCATGGCGACAAGCAAGGCGGTCTGGTACAAGCTGGCGCTCTCGTGGGGCGTACAGCCGGTTTTGTGCGAGCATTTCGAGTCGACCGACGTGCTGTTCTACCACGCGAGAAAGGCGGCAAAGCAGGCGCTGCACCTGCAGCCGGGCGACAATATTGTCCTCACCGGCGGCACCGTCAACGGCACCTCCGGCAACACGAATCTCATCCGTGTCGACACAATCATCTGATAGCACGAAAAACACAGCCACCGGCTACGCCGGTGGCTGTGTTTTTTTATTGTTCTCTTACGCCGCTCTGCTTTGCAGCGCGCGGTTTGCTTTATTTGAATTACGCCTTCATCAGCTCGTTTGCGGTTCGCTTCATCGTCTCAATGACACTGTCCGCTTCTTCGCGCGTCTTACCGACAGCGGAGAGATAGACCTTGATCTTCGGCTCCGTGCCAGACGGGCGGACGATGAGCTTTGCCTTGCCGTCCAGACGGTATTCCAGCACCTGCGCCTTTGGAAGCCCGGTGTCGTCGTTCTCGTAGTCGACCGAAGACAGAACCTTCCGTCCGGCAAGCTCCGCGGGTTTTTCTGCGCGCAGCCGCTCCATGAGGTTTTTCATCGTCTGCATGCCGGTTACGCCTTCAAACGTGAAGCTGCAAAGATCGTTGCGGTAGTAGCCAAACGTTTCATACAGGCTGTCGATGGCGTCACCGAGATTCATGCCCTTCTGCGCGTAATATGCCGCAGCCTCCATAATCAGAAGCGAAGCGTTTACCGCATCCTTGTCGCGCACATGCGTGCCGGAGAGATAGCCGTAGCTCTCTTCGAAGCCGAAGATATACCGGTCTTCCTCGCCTGCCGCTTCGAGCATGCCGATCTGCTCGCCGATGAACTTGAAGCCCGTGAGGACTCTTCGAAGCTCCACGCCGTAATGCTCTGCCACAGCGTCTACCATGTCGGTCGAGACAATCGTTGTGACCGCAACCGGCTTCTGCGGCATCTTGCCGCTTGCGAGACGGCTTCTGCAGATATAATCCAGCAGAATGACCCCCATCTCGTTACCGGAAATGAGCCGGTAGCCACCCTTGTGGTCGGGCACGGCAGTGCCGCAGCGGTCGCAGTCCGGATCGGTGCCGAGGAGCAAATCCGGCTGAACCTTCTCACACAGCTCGAGTCCTTTTTGCATTGCCTGCCGGATTTCGGGATTCGGATACGGGCAGGTCGGGAAATGACCGTCCGGCTGCTCCTGCTCCTTTACGATGGTCATGTTCCGGATGCCGAGCTTCTGCGTCAGCTTTTTAACGCATTCAAGTCCCGCGCCGTTGAGCGGCGTGTAGACGAGCTTCAGGTTTTCAATTCCCTCGCCGCTGCCCACGCGCTGCGCATAGACGGCGTCGACAAACGCGTCCAACACCTCGTCGGGGATGTACCGGATGCTTCCGGCGGCCAGCGCCGCGTCAAAGTCCGTGGTCTTCGCGCTGGTGAAATAGTCCATGTGCTCCAGCAGCGCGACCACGCGCTTTGCCGCCTCCGGCGTCATCTGACAGCCGTCGGAGCCGTAGACCTTGTAGCCGTTGT
>DPCD01000149.1:0-7577 GCA_003516765.1 Clostridiales bacterium
GCACGGCCGGTGGTTATGATTAATCGGTCCTGGCATGATAGACAAAAGCGTTCGGGAGCAGTCGTCCTTCGGTATGGTACGAGTTGGAGCAGCGCGTGACGCATTGTCCGTCGTACCACAAGATCGCGCTCGAGCCGCCAGCCAGATTCACCGCCTGCTGCGCGCCGTGGCGGGTAAGAATCTGCGCGCACTCGGAAAGCGCTGCGCCATAAATGCCCTCCGTCAGATTGTGCCCTTCGATCACCAGAAGCAGCATCTCCCGCCGGCTTGATTGCCCGAGGCACGCGCGGGGATTCTGCTCGGTCCAGCTGCTGAGGTCCTGCACCGCGCCGTCCACGATCAGCGCCGGCTGCGTCTCGACCGCGTCGCGGCAGGTTTTCCCGACCGGGTCCGTCGTGGGCACAATCGAGAGTATGTTGTCGTTTGCAAGTTCCGCGCGGCAGCAGCCGTATTCCGCAGGACCATCGAGATGCTCCCCATAGCCGGTGCCGCCGGACATCGCGTAGCCCGCGGTCAGCGCGCCCTCGCCCTCGTCCGTTTCCGGAACGCGGCTTGCACTCATGGCAAGGATGCCGCCGGTTTCTTCGGCAATCTCCCCGACCGTCTGCCCGATGGTTCCGAGCTGCGCTGCGTTTTCAAGCCCCAGCCGTGCCGGAACCTTCGCGACGGCAAGAACGCCGCGGTAGCCCTCCCCTTCCGCATGCACCAGAAGAATCTTCTCCCGGTAGTTGATTGCCAGCACCTGCTCGCCGAAGATCGTTTTGATCGTCGTGCCGGACTGGTTTAACCCCGATTCGTTGATGTCGATGCCGGTCCAGCCGTTCGATAATGTCTCCGGGTGCGAATCCAGATACGCCTGCATCGACTCGCGGTCGATTTCCCAGAACATCTCATAAAAATCATCGCCGCTGATTCCCTGCTCTTCCTGCGACGCGCCCGGCAGCTCGCCTGCCACGTCGTTCGTCAGCGGCACAAACACAGCATTCGACTGCTCGCCGAAATGCCAGTTTTCAAAGAGGTTCCAGGTCTTTGTGCCGTCGGAGTAGACCAGGTCCACGATCGTATCGCCGGTCATCGTCACCTCATGCGCGGGCGCCCAGCTCAAGCCTGCCGGAAGGGTCGGTGCAAAACGCACGCGCCCGGTGGCGTTCAGATAGTAGGAATACGGCGTGTCTCCGCCCTGCATGTCGTTATATCCGGTTAACATAACCATAATATCGCCGGGGGTCTGATAGACGCTGACAAGATTGCCGTAGCTACCCTGAATGTTCGTCGTGCCGGTCGCCGCAGCGAGGTCGAGCGCCAGCCGGATTTCGCTGCGCTGCAAATCGTAGACAAACAGCCCGAAATAGCCGTGGAAGACGACGATATTCTCATCGGCATAATCCGTCATCACGCCCACGCCGACGGGCGTATCCTCCGTGAGAAGCGGCTCCTGCCGCATGCCGCAGAGCGTGCCCTTATTGCGCGAGTAATAAAGCCGCTGCATGGATTCGCCGCCCTCTTCGATGGAAAGCGCCAGAATCCGTTCGTCCGGGAGCGAAAGCTTCCAGGTCTGGGTTTCCCTTGGCGCTCTGCCGGTCAGGACAAAGAAGTCTGCGAACGCGCCGTAATAATTCGGATAGTTTCCGACCATGCCGTTCTCGTAGGAATCCGCGCCGGAGAACGACCGGATTTCGTCTTCCGTCAGGTTTTCCGAATCCCATTGGGCGGTGCTGAATCTATCAAAAACCGCCTGCCGGATGGTCTGCCTTTCTTCCTCCGAGAGCGCCGGTTCCGATCTCTCTTCCGCCGCTGCATCCGCAAAGTTTCCTGCCAGCGTCATCGTGGCAAGCCCGTCTTCGCCGGCAGTCGGAATGTCCGTAAAGACCACGGTATCTCCGCTGCTGCCAAAGCTCAGGCGGACGGAGGTAATCTCGGCGTCGCCGTATACGCCGGTCACGAAGGTCTCCCCGGGGTCGGCGGACAGTGCCGTGTTGGTACTGCCTTCCGTAAAGTGGAGTGTCACGCTGGAAAAGCTGACGCTTGTCATCTCCGCGCTTCCGGTCTCGCGCATACGCCGGTCGGCAATGCCGAAGACGATGGTCTGTCCTGCCATGTGCGTCTGGAACACGCCGTAGCCCGCGTCGTCGTCTACGCGCCCCGTTTCCATCTGCGTGATTTGAATCTCGCCGTCCACCTTCTGCGCCAGCATCAAAATCGCGTCCAGGCTGGCATCCTCGTTCGTCCACTTTGCTGTGACGAGCATTCCCTGACGGCAACGCTGATACGCGCAGATATCCGCCCAACCGGGCGCCATATAAGCAATAACTGCCGCGCTTACCTCGTCTTTCGACAGATTCGCAAGCGTATACTTCCAATTGCCGTCTTTGTCTTTGATCACCAGCTGCCCGTCCAGCATGCCGTATTCCCGACCGACGGCGGGATAGTTTGCCTGATCGTCTTCGCTCGGAGTTTCGCTGTAGCCGACCTGGGTTTTGATCGTGCCAAGAACCTCGACGCGCGCGCTGCCGCTTTCCCCGACGGTGTCCATATCCAGCTGATAGAGAACGCCGTCCACACGGACCATGGCAGGCAGATCGCCGCCCTGTGTGTTCGCCTCCTGCTTCGAAGCGCTGTTTGTAAATGTGCATGCCGCAAGCAGCAGCACCGCGCCGACCACCAGAGACAGCGTGACCGCCGTCATCCGCGGCTTTTTCACAATCAGCCGGATGCGCGCACGAAGCGAGCGTTTGCCGGACGACATCGTCGTCGCGCAGAGCGTGTGCTGCATGACGCCGCTTTTGCCGGAAATCTGGTCGAGAAGCGTCCGTCCGTAGGCAATGCGCGCACTGTCGTCCATGTCTTTGAGCGCTGCCGCGTCGCATGCCAGCTCACAGTCCAGTTTCGACAGTTTCGCTGCCAGCCAGACGAACGGGTCAAACCAGTATGCCGCCAGCAGCAAAAGCCGCAGCGCACACCAGAGCTGGTCGCGTCTTTTGTAGTGCGTCAGCTCGTGCAGCAGCACATAGCGGTTCGGCGCACCGTCTTCCCCGAGCGCCTGCGGCGGCAGATAAATTGCCGGGCGGAACAGCCCAAACAGGCACGCCGAACGCAGCACTTCGGTCCTGTAAACCGGAACCGGGCAGCCGGGAACATCCAGCCGGACGCGGTCTTTCCGGAGTCTTGCCGAAAGCGCCAGATTCTGCGCCAGAAGAAATGCCAGCGCCAGCGCACTCCCCGCGCCCCAGAGCATGTAGCAGATTTGCAGAATGGAAGGATGCGGCTGCGCTTGCGCCGCATTCTGCTTCGCCGCTTGCTGTGTTTGCTGCGCCTGCATTGTATCAGGCGCGTCTGTCTGCAAACCCGGTGTTTCGTCCGATGCCGCAGATGCTGCCGCAGGCTGCGCGGCAGGCTCTGCCGTCGGTGTCTGCGTCCGCTGCACCGGAGCGGGCGTCTGCTCCAGTGCCTGCACCATCGCCTGCTCCGGCACATAGTTCATCACACTTGCCGGGCTTTCCCCGATCGATACCGGAACGAGCAGCCGCACCGCAACCAGCAGCCACAGCCCATACTGCAGCCGCGGACTGATTTTTCCGCGCAGCACCAGCCGCATGGCAGACAGCGCCAGAATGAGAACTGACGAGGAAACAAGAACCTCCAGCAGCTGCCGGTTCATAAGCTGTCCTCCGCCTGCCGGAGCATGTCGTAAAGCTCCTCCAGATCACCTTTGGAGAGCTTCGCATTGTCGATGAAATTGCTCATCAAAAGCCCGAAATTCCCGCCGAAGGCGCGCGAGAGCAGCTGCTGCGTTTCAGAAAATGCGGCGTCCTCTTTCTGGATGCCCGGGTAATACAGCCGCGGGCGCTCGCCCTCGAAGCGCAGCACACCTTTGTCGGTCATGCGCGAAACGAGCGTCTTGATCGTACTTGCCGACCAGTCGGTCGAGCGCTGCAAATTGGAGACGAGCTGCATCAGCGTCTGCGGCGCATGCCCCCAGAGCGTCTGCAACACCCGCCATTCACTGGGATTGAGCTTGTAATCCATCGTATATTCCTCCCATGTCTTTTGTCGATGTCCGTCTGTGTCCGAAAATCAGCCCCACTGCTCGGTCAGATACAGCTGCACGCGCTGATCGATTCGTTCCGCCGTTTCCTCAACCGTCCTTGCGCCTGCGAACAGGTAGCTCGTTTCGTCCGCCAGAATATCGGTAATTGCTTCCTCGTAATATGCCGCGCTGCAGATGTTTTCCTGTATTTGCGCAAGCTTTTGCAGGCTTTCTTCGGACGCACCGTCTGCAAGCGCGTCCTTGATCGACGCTTCAAATCCGCTTTGCAGCGGAAGCCAGCCGCCTCTTGTGGCGTAAGAATCGGACGAAAACAGCAGCTTCATGAACGCCCACGCGCCGTCTTTTTCCTGCGCCGCTGCGGGAATTGCCATCGGCAGATTCAGGTAAAAGCTTCCGCCCGCTGCGTCCGGGTATCCCGGATAGATGAGCTTGCCGTCAAACAGCGCGTCCGTCTCGGCAAACTGCTCCGGCGAGAGAAGCATCAGCTGCGCGAAGAGGATTTCGCCGCGCTCCAGCGCTTCCAGCTCGTTTTCCGCCGTGTACGGAATCTGCGCGTGCGGCTGTACCTTGCTTAAAAATGTAAAGAACGAAGCTGCTTCCGCAGAATCGAAATGAGCTTCCGCATTCTCGTAGTCTACAAATGTCGGCAGTATATAAAGCGGTAAGGTGACAGCCAGAGACTCCCCGGTTTCTCCGTAAAATGCAGACAGAAGGGTTTTGCTGTTTACAAGCTCCTCGTTGACCGCTGCATACGTCCAATCTGACCGGCTTCCGGCGAGGTCCCGCATTCCTGCCGTCGTCACAATCGAATAGCTCTGCGGCATTTGATACAGTTTATGCTCTGCACTTTCCAGTGCTTTCAGCAGGTTCTGCGTAAAATCGGTGCTGGCGCAGGAATCGTCCGCATCCATCCATGCATATAAATTTTCGAGCAAGTCTCTTTTCCCATATAGCTCAAACGGAAGCCCGTTTACAAACAGCAGATCCGGCGCATTTTCCTGCATCAGATCGAGCTGCAGCTGCTGCAGCGCCTGATTACCGTAAAGCTCCGCATAATCCGTATATTCAACCGTGTATTCCGGGCGCAGCGCCTTAAAATCGGCAATCGCGGACGAGAGCACCATCGGGCGGCTGAGCCCCGCAAGTTTCAAAATTCGTTCGCTTCCCGGTTCTGCCGCTTCCTCAGACGGTTCCAGCCGGAACAGCCGATCCTGCAGCTCCCCGCTTTTCCAAGCCGCGCCCAGAAAAGAGCCGTTACCCATAGGCGCAAACGCACTGATGTTATTGGGAACCAGACCGTAGGCATCAAAAGAAAGAAGCTGCACGGCAGATGCTTCGTCGATCTTCCATCCGAACAGCTCCGCTTGCCCGAGCACCAGACAATCGTAGCCTGAATTCGTGCCGGGCAGGAGCTTGCCGCTGCGAAACAAAAGCGGAAGCGTTCCGGTTTTCGTAAGGACCTCGCCGCCTGCTTCCAACTCGTAGAGGTTGCCGGTATCTTCGCAGTAAGCGACGACGGTTCCGTCCGTCCTGCAAAAAAGCGTCGTTATTTCCGTTTCCGCATTCGCAGCCTGCAGAACCCTTCCCTCCGGCAGGCTGCAGGTATAAAGCGTTTTCCCGTCCGTCAGATAGGCAAGCGCTCCGGAGACAATCAGATTTTCAAGATCGTTTCCGGCGTCTGCCCAGTCAAGCGTTTCCTGCGCCTGCAGCGTGTGCAAAAACCATGCAGCGCTTTCGTCCTCCGCGTCGACCCGTTCGAAATAATATACCTCGCCCACCGATACATCCAGCGATGTGATATAACCGCCTTTGGAAAGTGAAAGCCTGTATTCCTCCGACATCCCATCCGCATTGTAACGAATCAACCAGTTCGATTCGACTTCGTTCTGGAAATTCCGCCCCCAGAGATACACCGCGCCATCATCTGCTGCGGCTGCGGAAACAACGGACAGCTTGTCGGATGTAAAAAAGCCGGTGCTGTACCGCCCGGATACAACCGTCAGTGCAACTGCCGGCGCGTCAGTCGTTTCAGCCGCAGCTGCCGCATCGGATCGCGTCTGCCCGGAGCACTTCGGCTGCTTCGAGCAGGCGCTCAGGAGCATCGCGCAAAGAATCAGGAGCAGCACGCCGTTCCATCGCCGGTTTCCCATAGTAACGCTCCTTGTCTACATTTGTAGCCATATTGTATCATGGAAGTTTACGTCTGTCAACCAGCTTAGCAAAATAAGTTTACGTATGTAGACTTTTGCGGTACAAAAAACGGCAGGGTTATTTCCCTGCCGCGATTTTGTCGTTTGTGTCCTTGAGAATCTCTGCACGTAAGCCCTTGAGATAGCTTGAGAACTGGACGATGTCGGTCGCATATGTCCGGTTCAGCTCGTATTCGTGCGGCTCCCAGGTGGAAATCGGCGATTCGTTGTGCTGAATAACTGCTTCCAGCTTATCAATCGATTTGTAGAGCTTTGCCTCCTGCGAACTGAGCGCGTCCATCTCCGCGTAAAGCGCCGTCATGTCCGATGCATACGGATTCGGAAGGCTCCGAACCCAGTTTGACAGAAGCGACGCTTCCCGGTCCTCGTCCGCCTGCGTCTTTTGAAACGTCGGAATATCTCCCGTGAAGCACTCGCCCAGATCGTGAATCAGGCACATTTTGATCACCTTGTTCATGTCGAGCTCCGGAAACTCGTCCGTCATAAAATATGCCATCAGCGCCATACGCCAGCTGTGACTGGCGACGTTTTCGGGCGCGCCCTTCGTCGTGGTGCAATGCCGCGTCTCGTCTTTCAGGCGCTCTGCCACATGCAGAGCCTCCAGCAGCTGTCTTGCTTCCATGCTTCGTCTCTCCTTTTGCTCAAAGTGCCATTTCAATGGCTTCGCGGATATTCCGCACGCGAATCAGCTCCATGCCCTCGGGAACAAGCAGCTGCTTTGTCGAATGCCTCGGGACAATGCAGCGCGTAAAGCCGAGCCTTGCCGCCTCTGTAAGCCGCTGCTGCATCGCCGTCACCGAGCGGACCTCGCCGGTTAAGCCGACCTCGCCGATGGCAAGCGTCTTGGCATCGATCGGCGTGTCGCGGTGGCTCGACGCAACCGCCAGCACCAGCGCCAGATCTGCCGCCGGCTCGTCCAGATAAAGCCCGCCGATGACATTCACATAGGCGTCGCACATCGAAATATTCTGCCCGCCGCGCTTTTCCGTGACGGCAAGAAGCAGGTTGGCGCGGTTGAAATCAAAGCCGTTGCTGGTCCGGCGCGGCACGTTGAAGCTTGTCCGGCTGACGAGCACCTGCACCTCGGCAAGCACCGGGCGCGTGCCCTCCATCGCGCAGGCGACGCACGTGCCGGGCGCATTTAAGGGTCTTCCGGACAGGAGCATCTCCGACGGGTTCGGCACCTCGCGCAGCCCTTCTTCGTCCATTTCAAAGACGCCGATTTCGTTGGTCGAGCCGAAGC
This sequence comes from Clostridiales bacterium, assembly GCA_003516765.1. Taxonomy (GTDB): domain Bacteria; phylum Bacillota; class Clostridia; order Oscillospirales; family Oscillospiraceae; genus CAG-170. The sequence continues at coordinate 7,502 of DPCD01000149.1, forward strand.
GGTTTTTTGCCGCGCGCAGAATCCGGTAGCCCATCGCCTGCTCGCCTTCAAAATACAGCACGCAGTCGACCATGTG
>DPCD01000149.1:7789-7977 GCA_003516765.1 Clostridiales bacterium
ACCATGTGCTCGAGCACCTTCGGTCCGGCAATCGCGCCCTCTTTGTTGACATGCCCGACGACGAAGACGCTCGTGCCCGTGCTCTTTGCCAGATGCATCAGCCGCATCGTGCAGTCCTTGACCTGTGAAACAGAGCCGGGCGCGGAGGTGTTGTCGGGCGTAAAGAGCGTCTGGATGGAGTCGGCAAT
>DPCD01000141.1:0-138 GCA_003516765.1 Clostridiales bacterium
AAAATTAAGGATTTGTAACCAAATTGTAATTGCTTCTTTTGCCATTCGATGCTAAACTAACCATAGGAAACGGGGATTTCCATATCCCAAACATGAATTTAGTAGGAGGAACACTGAATCATGAAAACAAGTAAAAGA
>DPCD01000141.1:350-961 GCA_003516765.1 Clostridiales bacterium
ATGAAAACAAGTAAAAGATTACTCAGCATCCTTCTGATGCTGACCATGCTGTTGAGTATGTTCACAGTCATGGCTTCTGCAGATACGCCGGATGATACTCCGACGACTGTAAAAACGATTAAGTTGGTAGTTCGTGACCACGGTTCCGTTCAGATAAACGGAAACACCGCAAAGGACGGAGACAGAGTCAAGGTGGGCGATGTGCTTAACGCTGTGCCTGATGATGGCTATACTGCCAAGTGGACATATGGCGTAAACGGACTTCCGCTGTCCGGTAACCCGATTACAGTGACTAGCGATATGGTAGATTCAGGGTGCGATGTTTGCGCTGTGTTCACCGAGAGTGGAGAACAGCCCGAGCCCAGCACGGATGTGGCGCTGACGGTCAACATTGTCACGAATAGTGTAGCGGGTGCTACAGTCTATAATGGCACGACGGATGACCAGCATAAAGTTACGTCTGGTGCGAAGCTGATCTTCACTGTGGAGGAGCTTAAGACCGCTATGCTTCTCGCGTCGGCTGAGGGACAGCTCAATCAAGACTACAAAGTTGAGTGGCAACTGAATGGCGGCACGGCTTCAACGGGTGCATACTATGACCTGAGTGATCT
>DPCD01000141.1:1191-9504 GCA_003516765.1 Clostridiales bacterium
GCATACTATGACCTGAGTGATCTGACCGGAACGTCGAACACTCTGACCGTTACCTTCAAGAAGGTTGAGCCGGTTGTTCAGGAACACACGCTTTCGATTCAGGCAAGCCCGAGTGAAGGTGGCACAGTCACGTGCAATGAGCAGAACTTGCCCAGCATTAAGCTTGAAAAGGACGCAAAGGCAACCTTGAAAGCGACCGCAGCTGTCGGCTACATATTCAAGGAGTGGCAGGTTAATGGCGGCGCAACGGTTGAGAATTCCAAGAGCGCGACCACGACGATCAAGATGGGCGACGCGAACGCAACTGTGACTGCTGTGTTTGAGAAAACCTACACGCTGACGATCGAGGTCAGGAAGATCGGCATCAAGACTCCCGGCAAGATTGTTTACGACGGGAAGGAACATGATAAACTCACATTCACGCAACAGATTGAAGGCGCTGAGATCAACCTGAAGGCTGTGGCTAATAAGGGCTACAAGTTCTTAAAGTGGGAGATTACAGGCACCGGCGCAACGGTTACGAGCGACGCGAACGCAACCGTGAAGATCGGCACTTCGGACGTCAAGCTTACCGCTGTGTTCGCAAAGAAGACGGACGGCGATGATCTGGATCTGGAACTCGACATCTCCGGCTGGAGCCATGGCGACGTTTACGCAAAGAAGAACAGCGGCACTTCGAAGAAGGTTACCAAGAATAATCTGGAATACACGCTGAGCGAAGACGATAAGGTCAAGTTCACCGCGTATCCCGACTCCGGCTTCAAGGCAGTCTGGCAGCTGGAAGACGGCAAAAAGTACACGGGCGACACGTTCACTGTTGACTATGAGGATATGGATGACGAAGACTGCGTCCTGTATCTCTCCTTCGTCAGGAAGAGCTCGACCGTGGAAGACGACTATCCCACGCTGACCTTCGACATCACCGGCAAGCACGGCACGGTTTACCGCGGCACCCGCGAGTATGAAGACGGCGACGTCATCTCCATCAAGAAGAACGACAAGATGACCTTCAAGGCAAAGACTGACAAGGGCTACGTGGCTGTCTGGACCTACAAGGGCGATACCTACGTCGGCGATGAGTACACCGTCAAGATGGGCGCGAACGATGCAAAGCTCTATGTCGAGTTCATGGATAAGGACGACATCCGCCTGACCGAGCTGCCGTTCCGCGATGTTTCCAAGCGCGACTGGTACTATGACGATGTGGTCTATGTCTACCGCAAGGGCTACATGGACGGCATGTCCTCGACCCGCTTCGGCGGCGAGCTGAACACAACCCGTGGTCAGATCGTCACCATCCTGTGGAGACTGACCGGCGAACCGAGAGCAACGAAGAGAAATCCGTTCACCGATGTCTCTTCCAAGCAGTATTACTACGACGCCATCTCCTGGGCATATGACGCAGGCGTGGTCGACGGCTTCGATGCACGTACCTTCAAGCCCGATCAGAACGTCACCCGCGAGCAGCTGGCAGCCATCCTGTACCGCTATGCCAAGTACATGAACCTCTCCACCAGCGGTTCGGCTTACCTCGCAAAGTATAGAGACGCCGACAAGATTGCAAACTGGGCATACGACGCAATGGCATGGGCAAACTACCGTGGTCTGATCAACGGCACGTCCGCAACGCGCATCGACCCGAAGGGCTACGCAACGCGCGCACAGATCGCAGCCATTCTGCATCGCTTTGCCGTGGAATACGGCGCATAATTTCCGGAACAAAAGAACCTCCCCACGGGGAGGTTCTTTTTTGCGCCTTTGAGGCGGAGAAAACCGCCGCCCGGAGTCTCCGGGCGGCGGTTCGTGTTTTTGCGTTACACGTTGGCGATGAACTCAATCTCGACCTTTGCGTCCTTCGGCAGGCGCGCGACCTGAACCGCAGAACGAGCCGGGCAGGCGCCTTCGGGGAAGAACGTGGCATAGACCGCGTTCATGGCGGCAAAGTCATTCATGTCGGCGAGGAAGACGGTTGTCTTCACGACGTCTGCCATCGTGCCGCCGGCGGCTTCAAGAATTGCCTTGCCGTTGGTGAGCGACTGCTTCGTCTGCGCGGAGACGTCTTCGGGCATGACGCCGGTCGCCGGGTCGATGGGCAGCTGACCGGAGACGAAAACAAGAGAGCCTGCCTTCGTCGCCTGAGAGTACGGACCGATGGCGCCGGGTGCGCCGGTGGTTGCAATGATTTCTTTCATGATAGAATCCTCCTTATATAGCTTACGCCTTCGCGGCGTTTGCCTTTGCCTGCTCCAGAGCCAGTGCCAGCTGGTCGGGACAGGATGTGGGCTTGTAGCCGCAGCGGATGCCGCGCAGGCGGGAAATGACCTCGTCGACCGGCATGCCCTCGACCAGTCTGCCGATGCCCTGCAGATTGCCGTTGCAGCCGCCGATGTATTCCACGTTCTTGAGCTTGCCGTCTTCGATGTCAAACAGAATCCGGCTCGAGCAAGTGCCCTTGGTCTGATATTCGTAATGCATGGTGTTGTTCCTTTCTATACCGTCAGGTCGCAGAATTCTGCGCCGACATATTCACAAAGCGCGTCCGGATTCAAAAGCACCTGCGCCCCGCGCTGCCCGGCGGAGACGCCGATCTCGTCGTACAAAATCGCCGTCTCGTCGATGAACGTGGGGAAGTGCTTTTTCATCCCGATGGGGCTGCATCCGCCGCGGAGATAGCCCGTGAGCGGCAGAAGCTCGCGGACCGCAATCAGCTCGACCTTCTTGTCCTTCGCCGCCTTTGCCGCTTTTTTGAGGTCCAGCTCGCAGCAGACCGGAATGCAGAAAACAAGATAGCCCTGCTTTTCGCCCCGGGCGACGAGCGTCTTGAAAATCTGCTCGGGGGGCGCCCCGATGCCCTCTGCGGCGTGAAGACCGCTCAGGTCGTTTTCATCGTACGCATATTCCTTCGCGCGGTAAGTGATTTTCGCCGCGTCGAGCAAACGCATCACATTTGTTTTGTTCATACTTTCGCCCCCAACCGGCGCAATTACGCAGGTCTGCCTGCGTGACATCATTATACCCGATTGCGCGCAAACTTGCAAGATATATGCAAATCTGCTATAATACAAGCTTGACAGGAAAGGGGATGGCATGATGTCGATGGAAAAGGTAAAGGCATATTTTGCGCAGCTTGGTATGGAGCAGCGCGTGCTGGAGTTTGAGGTATCGAGCGCAACCGTGGAGCTGGCGGCGCAGGCAGCCGGCGTGGAGCCAAAGCGCATTGCAAAGACGCTGTCGTTCCTCGTGGGAGATAGCTGCATCCTGATTGTCGCCGCGGGCGACGCGCGCGTGGACAATAAAAAGTACAAAGACCGCTTTGGCGCGAAGGCGAAGATGCTCGCGCACGACGATGTGCCGGAATATATCGGGCACGCGGTGGGCGGTGTGTGTCCGTTCGCGGTCAAAGAGGGCGTGAAGGTTTACTTAGACGAATCGCTCAAGCGCTTTGAGACCGTTTTTCCGGCTGCCGGCAGCGCAAACAGCGCCATTGAGCTGACGATTCCGGAGCTGGAGCAGTATTCGAAATTCGATGGATGGGTCGATGTGTGCAAGGACTGGAGAACCGACGCGGAAGGATAAAAAATCCCATTTTCGGGCATACTGCCTCCAAAGAACATTGGAGGCAGGCACATGGAAGAGCAAAAGCAGCAAGAGTGCACCGCGCAGACGCAGGAGCTTCTGGAGTTGGGCGCAAGCACGACAAAATCAAGCCGGGGCAATATTTATACGCTCACAATCATCGGACAGATCGAGGGGCATCAGGTCCTTCCCGAGACGGTGAAGACGACGAAGTATGAGCATGTCATTCCGCTGCTGGCGGCGGTGGAGGAGTCGGAGGAGATTGACGGGCTGCTGCTGCTTTTGAACACCGTCGGCGGCGACATTGAGGCGGGGCTTGCGATTGCCGAGCTGATTGCCGGGATGAAGAAGCCTACGGTGTCGCTGGTTCTCGGCGGCGGACACTCCATCGGCATTCCGCTGGCGGTGTCTGCGAAACGGGCAATCATCGCGCCGCGCGCGAGCATGACCGTTCACCCCGTGCGCATGACGGGGCTGGTGGTCGGCGCGCCGCAGACGTATCATTACTTTGACCAGATTCAGGACCACATCGTCGACTTCGTGACCGAAAATTCCCGCATTTCCCGGGCGGATTTTGCGCGCTATATGATGGCGACCGGGAACATGGCAACGGATGTAGGGACGGTGCTGTACGGCGCGGAAGCGGTCGAGTCCGGGCTGATGGACCAGCTGGGGAGCCTTTCGGACGCGCTGGCGTACCTGCATGCGCAGATTGCGCAGAAAAAAAAGAAGCGCTCCGGTCCGGATGCGGGCGGCGATAACTAAAAAGTATGGAAATATTCCTCCGGTTGTGATAATATAAATCAGTATGAGATTTTTACGCGGCGCACTGTCGCCGGATCAATCGGAGGATTGTCTATGACCTATTGGAACGCGGCTTTGCTGGGGCTGGTGCAGGGATTGGCGGAGTTTCTGCCGATTTCCAGCTCCGGACATCTGGCGGTGCTGCAGAATTTCCTCGCCATCGGCGACATGGAAAACCATATGCTCTTTGACGTGCTGCTGCATCTGGGGACGCTGGCAGCGGTCATTCTCGCGTTCTGGAAGGATGTGCGCGAGGTTGTCACAGAATTTCTGCGGATGCTGCATCTGCGCAGAACGCCGCGCGGTTTGAAGCCCAACTGGCGCGAGCGGCGGCTGATCAGCTTTCTGATTCTGGCGACGCTTCCGCTGATTCCGGCGGCGTTTTTATCAAACGTCGTCGAGAGCCTCTATCAGAACACGTTCTTTATCGGCTTCGCGTTTGTCATGACAGGTTTTTTGCTGTTTGCTGCCGACCGCATGGGGCACGGCAACAAGGACGAGCGCAGTTCGACTTCAGCAGATGCGATTGTCGTGGGTTTGGCGCAGGCGGTTGCGGTGGTGCCGGGGCTGTCGCGCTCGGGGACCACGATCAGCGCCGGGATGCTGCGCGGCTTTGAGCGGAGCTTTGCCGTGAAATTTTCATTTTTGCTGTCCATTCCCGCCGTGGTCGGTGCAAACCTGGTGTCGATCATCAAGGTATTTTCAACCGGCGTGGAGTGGAGCTATGTGCCGATGTATCTGGTGGGTGTCGCCTGCGCGTTTGTGTCGGGTTACTTTGCCATCTACTTTCTGCGGCTGATTGTCCAGCGCGGAAAGTTCGGCGGATTCTGTTACTATTGTTGGGGCGCGGGGCTTGTGACGCTGCTGCTGTCCCTGATTTCCTGAAAGGACGGAGCCTTATGGCGGAAAAGCAGACAAAAAAACGTGCCTCCGGCGGCAAAACAACCGGAAAATCCTCCGGCAGCCGGAAAAGCACGTCAAAAAGCTCCCGCGCAAAGGCGAATGCCCGGACGCCGGTCCGGCGCGAGGTCGGAGCGGGAGTTTGCCTGGTGCTGGCGCTGTGTACGACCCTGGGCTGTCTTGGCATACAGGGAGCACTTTTGTCACTGCTGATTTCCCTGTTCCGGGGGCTCATCGGCAAGGGCTTATACATACTGCCGTTTTCGTTCGTGATGGGTTTTCTGATTCTGCTGCTGCATGACGGAAGACCCGTCGCGCTGCGCGTGACGTGCAGCATGCTGCTTGCCGTGACCATCGGCGCGCTGGTGCAGCTCGTCGGCGGGCAGGAGGGCGCGGACTGGTCTGCCTCCATGCTGGCAGACCTCTGGGACGGCGGACTGGACGGTAGCTGTGCAGGCGTCGTCGCCGGGCTTCTTGCGCAAACGCTGGAGCTGATTATCAGCAGAGCGGGCGCTGTGATTGTGCTGCTTGCCGCGCTGGCGCTGGAGCTGATCACGAGCCTGAATATGACGGTGCGCGGAATTATTACCGCGATCAAAAACCGCCCCAGAATTGAATACGACGAGCCGAAGCTGGAGCACCCGGACCCTGCCGAGCGGATTGTCAACCATGTTGCGACGCGGCACAGCGAACATGTGCAGCAGGAGCAGGAGCGCCGCCGCGCGAAGGCGTCGGAGTTTGATCTTCCAGTGGACGAGCCGCCGCTGCCGGTGCAGGAGGCAAAGCCCAGAAAGGGAAAAGCGCCCATGCGCCCGGATGTGTTCGTGGAGGAAAGCCGCCGCGCGATGCATATGGCGTCTCAAAAACCGGAACAGACAGATCCAGGACCGGACATCCTTGCCGAGCGCCCCGCAAGAGGGCAGCTTGATGCGCAGGTGCAGGAACAGAATATGGAGCAGGAGCAGCCGCTTCCGAAGCAGCTGCCGCCGTTGAATCTCGACGAACTGCGGCGCGATTCGATGCCGCTTGTCGTGCCGAATCAGCCGCGCGAGGAACTGCATGCCGAACCGGAAGAAGCGGAAGCGCCGCAGCAGGAGCCGGTTTCCGAACCGGAGCGCAGCGTCCATATGCCGCACCCGTGCGCGCCCGCGCCGATTTCTCCGGCGCCGGTTGCCGGAAACAGCAAACTGCCTGTACCGGCAGAGGCAAAACCTGCGCAGATTCCGCCGGCAATTCCCGAGCCGGAGGAAAAAATCAAAAAGGAAGATGTGCATCTGGAGGCAGCGGCAATTGCGCAGGAAATTGCCAGCGCGCCCGAGCCTCCGGCATATCAATATCCACCCGTGGAGCTGTTGAAGGAAGGCTCCGGGCAGACGCACGACGGCACCGAGGAAATGCGTCAGAACGCCGAGCGGCTGGGCGATACGCTCAAGTCCTTCGGCATCAAGGCGACAATCATCAACGTCACGCGCGGACCTTCTGTGACGCGCTATGAGCTGGAACTCGACCGCGGCGTGAAGCTCTCGAAGGTAACAAATCTGGCAAACGATATCGCGCTGGCGCTGGGTGCGACAGGCGTCCGTATTGCGGCAATTCCGGAAAAGATTTCCGTCGTCGGCATTGAGGTGCCGAACCGCGTGGTCTCGACGGTACTGGCGCGCGACGTCATTGATTCGCCGGAGTTTGTGAGGAGCAAATCCAAGGTGTCGTTTGCCGTCGGCAAGGACATCGGCGGAAACCGCATCATCGGCGATATCGGAAAGCTGCCGCACCTGCTCATTGCCGGTACAACCGGTTCCGGCAAGTCGGTGTGCATGAATTCTCTCATTATCTCGCTTCTGTATAAGGCGAAGCCGGAAGAGGTCAAGCTCATCATGGTCGACCCCAAAATGGTCGAGCTGGGCGTGTACAACGGCATTCCGCACCTGCTGATTCCTGTCGTGACCGACCCCAAGAAGGCGGCAGGCGCGCTGCAATGGGCAGTGACGGAAATGATGCGGCGCTACCGTCTGATGGCAGACGAGGGCGTGCGCGATTTGGCGTCTTATAACAAGCAGGCGAAAGCGACGGGCGAGTTTGAAACCATGCCGCAGATTGTCGTCGTCATTGACGAGCTGGCAGATCTGATGCTGGTGGCAAAGAAGGAAGTCGAGGAATCGATCTGCCGCGTGGCGCAGATGGGTCGTGCGGCAGGCATGCACCTGGTTATCGCGACGCAGCGTCCGTCTGCCGACGTCATTACGGGTCTGATGAAGGCGAATATCCCGTCCCGAATCGCGTTTGCGGTTGCGTCGGCGATGGAGTCTCGTATCATTCTGGATACCGACGGCGCGGAAAAGCTCGTCGGCAAGGGCGATATGCTCTATGCACCGCTGGGACAGGGAAAGCCGAAGCGCGTGCAGGGCTGCTTCATCACCGACGATGAGGTGCAGGAGGTCGCAAGCTTCATCAAGCGTACGAATGCGGCGGACTATTCCGACGAGGTGATGGCGGAGATTGACAAGAAAGCTGCCGAAAGCGGGAAAAACAGCGGCGCTTCGAATGCGGACGCTGCGCCCGACGCGCCGGATGACGGCGACGAGATGCTTCCGGCTGCGGTCGAGGTGATTCTGGAGACCGGGCAGGCGTCTGTGTCCATGCTGCAGCGCCGCTTAAAGCTCGGCTACGCAAGAGCTGCGCGCATCATGGATGAGATGGAAGAGCGCGGCATTGTCGGGCACTTCGAAGGCTCGAAGCCGCGGCAGCTGCTGATCACAAAAGAGCAGTGGCAGACCATGCAGTCCGGGCAGCAGATGACGATTCCGGAGGAGGATTATAACCCGCCCGTCGAGGAGGAAATTCCGTAATACTGAAATTCCGCGAAGGCTCGCGTAATTTATCCATGCGGGGAACCGTACGGCAGGAGACTGCCGAAGAAAAAATGGCATTGCATCCGGACACGTTTTTGCCGGAGCGAGAGCTGGAGGTACTTATGAAAAACGAAAAACACACATCCGTTGTCCGTCTGACGTCGCTGGCGCTGCTTGCTGCGCT
>DPCD01000092.1:0-2488 GCA_003516765.1 Clostridiales bacterium
GCTTCGGGCTTCTGTGCGGCGTTGTTATGCTCGGCGCCCTTGTAAAGCTTCAGGCGGGTAGCAGCGGCGCGACCGATGGTGTTCTTGGGAAGCATGCCCTTGACGGCAAGCTCCATCGCGAACTCGGGGCGCTCGTTCATCAGCGTGCGGTACTTGACATCCTTCAGGTTGCCAATCCAGCCGGTGTGATGATAGTAGTGCTTTTCGTCGAGCTTTCTGCCGGTGAGAATCGCCTTGTCGACGTTGACAATGATGACGAAATCGCCGCAGTCGACGTTCGGGGTGAAGTCAACCTTGTGCTTGCCGCGCAGAAGCTTGGCAGCGGTGACAGCCGTGCGGCCCAGGGGCTTGCCGGCTGCGTCGAGAACGTACCATTTTCTCTGGACGGTCTCTTTCTTAGCCATAGTGGTCATGTCTGTTTCCTCCGTTGGAAAGCGAATGCTTTCTATGATAAAAATTTTTGACAAAATCGTGAGGCGCGCATAAAATATTTCCGAAGCGCGCTTGTCTTTTATACCACACGCGAAAAATTCTGTCAACAGCTTTTTTGAAAAAATAAACGCAGCACGCAAGAATCTTTCAAATGCTCCTATTTTCTCTTAAAAGCTCTTAAATACTCACAACGCAAAATACATCTGCGGAGGCGATAAAGATGCAGAAAATGATGGGCTTGATGCGAAAATGCATTGATGATTACCATATGATTTCGCCCGGCGACAAAATTGCCGTCGGCGTTTCGGGCGGCAAGGATTCTCTGACGCTTTTGACGGTTCTCGCCGCGCTGAGAAGCTATTACCCCGCACCGTTTGAGCTGACGGCAATTACCATCGACATGGGACTCGGCGGCATGGATTTTTCACCGGTCGAGGCGCTGTGTCGGTCGCTGGACGTCGGTTTTTATTGTAAGAAGACCGAGATCGGTCCGATTATTTTTGATTACCGGAAAGAGAAGAATCCCTGCTCCATGTGCGCAAAAATGCGCCGCGGCGCGCTGAACGACACCATCCGGGAGCTGGGCTTCCATAAAGTCGCGCTGGGGCATCATTTTGACGACGCAGTCGAGACCTTTCTCATGAGTCTTTTTTACGAAGGAAGAATCGGCTGCTTCGAGCCGGTCACGTATTTAAGCCGCTCCGGCGTCACGCAGATCCGACCCATGCTCTACATCGGAGAAAAGGCAATCGAGCATTTTGCACAGGCACAGCAGCTTCCGGTTGTCCGCAATGTCTGCCCCGCCGACAAGCACACGAAGCGCCAGGAGATCAAGGAGCTGATTGTATCCTTACAGACGCAGTACCCCGACATCAAGACCCGGATTTTCGGCGCCATGCAGCGGTATCCGCTTTCGCAGTGGAGCGTCCAAAAATAGCGGAAAATGGGTTTTCTTTGCCTGCGCGGTATGCTATACTATATAAGATAACTGCCGGACGATCGGCGGAGAAAAAGAGACGGAGAAAAAGAGCATATGAAAAAGGGATGGATCATCGCATTGTGCGTGCTTCTGGTGCTCGGCGCGGGCGCGGGCTACGGCTATTACCGGCTGCACGGCGCGGCGCAGGAGGCGGAGCAGACACAGACGGCGCTTTATGAGCAATATCAGACGATGCTGAAAAATGCGGAGCAGACGACGCTCACCGTGACGGAAAACGGCGAGACGACCGGCACGTATACGCTCTCGCAGATGGGGCTTCTGGAGCCGACGCAGCAGGCGATTAGCGCAGGCTTCACCGCCGACGAGCGCATGGACCCGGCGGTGTTTGCGCAGAAGAGCATGGCAGACAAGCTCCAGTGGCGCTCGCAAGCGCACACGCAGCCGGGACCGGTGCGTGTAGACACGGTGCGCTATACGGACGAGGCAGTGGTAAGCGATCTGGAGGCGCTCTCCCGCCATCCGGCGCAGGATGCCTATATGACGTTTGCCGATGAGAAATTCTGCGTGGTAGACGAGGTCCCGGGCAACGAGCTGCAGCTCGAGCCGGTCCGTGCGGCGCTGCGGGAGGCGGCGTCCGGCTTGACGGTGGATGCGGGCGGCGCACAGAATGTGAGCTTTGAGCTGACGAGTGTGCCGGACTGCTATGCTGCGCCGGAGATCACGGTGGAGAACACGAGCTTTGATTTTGACGAGCTGCTGCGGCAGATGCTCAAAGACCTGAACTACACCATTGATCTGAATCTGGAAGGGCAGAGCGAGCAGGAAAAGATCGTCACGCTCAAGGACAAGGAGCTGTCGGAGCTTTTGTCTGTAGACAAAGACGGCAGCGTCAAGGTTGATGAAAAAAAGCTGGATGCGCTGCTTGCGGGCTGGAAGGCGATTGCGGACGTTTCCAACACGCCGTTCATTCTGAACACCTACGTCGACGGACCGAAGCCGATGAATTTTCTGAAGGTGGACTATCAGCTCGACACCGACGCGCTTTCGCAGCAGCTGCAGCAGGAGCTGAAGAAGCTCAAATCCAAAGAAATCCGCGCGCAGCTGCTGCTGTATAAA
>DPCD01000092.1:2668-4746 GCA_003516765.1 Clostridiales bacterium
TAAAAACGGCGAGCCGTATGCGCCTCTGACCGACGTGTATGTCGAGGTCGACATTGATAACCAGCGCCTCACGGTCTACAAGAACGGCGAGGTCGTGACCAGCACGGACATCGTCACCGGAAACCTCAACGGCTTCCAGACAATCACAGGTCTGTATTACGCCTACAACAAGGAAACCGATCAGTGGATGCAGGGCGAGGACTATCTGGTGTTCTCGAAATACTGGATCGGCATCGAGGGCGCGTATGGGCTGCACGATGCATCGTGGCGGACGCACTTCGGTAAGGACTTCTACGTCAACGGCGGCAGCCATGGCTGCGTTAATATTCCGGTCGACGCGATGCCCGAAATCTTCGATACCGTCGAAGTCGGAGACGCGATCATTCTTTTCGGCAAGAACAAATGGTTTGAGCCGGACCCCGAGACGACGAGAATTCTTCAATCGTAAGAAAAACGCCCCCGGAAACGTTGTTTCCGGGGGTTTTGCGGTCTTATGGACGCAGCCTGCGCCAGTCTTTTCGGAGAAGCAGGAACGTAAGCAGCATATCGAGCGTGTATAAAAGCGCCTGCACGCTGCCGCCAAACAGAAGACTCGTCACGGTTAACAGCACGCCCGCGCCGAGCGCGATATAAAATGCCAGCCGGCGCTTCGAGACCAGAAGCCAGACGATGCCGAAAAGCTTGACGGCAAACAGGACCGGCACTGCCACATAGAACGCATAGTATGTGCCGATGCTCTCAAGCATCAGGTTCAGAACGTCGGTCAGATCCGAAAACTCCGGGAACGCCGCGAGTGCATCCAGGAAGAAGCCCTGCGCGTGGTAGATCAGCAGCATGCACCCGAAGCCGAACAGCAGATATCCGGCAAAGACCGCGCACACGATCAGCCAGAAGCACAAAGCGCCCTTGAAGTGCGGCTTTCCCGCTGCGTCCAGCCAGACTCGCTCACGCGGACCGGGCTGCGCGGGCGCTTCATATGCGCCGGGATAAGCGTCGGGCTGCGGCTGCTGATGATAGGAATCCGGCTCGACGGGGACGGGCTTTCCGTAGCGCTTGACCAGCGCGCCGCAGTCCGGGCAGATCAACACGTTGTCGTCGACATCTTTGCCGCAGTTATAACATTTCTGCATGAAGCATACTCCTTATTTCATATACTGGGTAATATCCTGAAATATCATACCCGTATTGTACCTGCGTTTGTGCGGAAAGTCAAATGCGCAGAAGGCGGCATATGGAAAGCGCATTTTTTGCAAGGTATCAAGCAGCTTTTCACATTTACATGGCGAAGAATTTCAGTATAATAGGGTACAATAAAACTGGGAAGGGGCGGATTTGATGCGGTTTACGAAAATGAACGGCGCGGGCAATGATTTTATTCTTGTGGAAAATCTGCACGGCGAGCTGACGCAGCAGCAGCTGTCAAAGCTTGCGCGCACGCTCTGCGACCGACGCATGTCCATCGGCGCGGACGGTCTGATGGCAATTGTTCCGGCAAAGGCGGACGCAGACTTCGGCATGCTGTTTTTCAACTGCGACGGCACGCTTGGCGAGATGTGCGGCAACGGCGCGCGCTGCATCTGCCGCTACGGCTATGAGACCGGTCTTGCAGGCGAAACGCAGACGATTGAAACGACTGCCGGGCTTGTGACCGGCACGCGCATCGACGCGAAAAACTACCGCATCCGCCTGCCGGACCCGATGAACCTGCAGTATCTGGCGCTGGATGTGGACGGAAAAAAGGTCGGCTGCATGTATCTGGAGCTGGGAAACCCCGGCATTCCGCATGCGGTGGTGCAGTACCCCGGGCTGCGGGAGGCAGATGAACAGGAACTGTTCGAGTTCGGGCGCAAGCTCCGGTACCATCCGGCATTCCCAAAGGGCGCCAATGTCAATTTCCTCGAAAAGACCGGCGAAAACCGGTTTTATGAACGGACCTGGGAGCGGGGCGTGGAGGATTTCACCTACGCCTGCGGCACGGGGACGGGCGCGTCGGTCTACGCGCTGGCGGAAAAGCGCCGGTGCGGCGATCATGCGGAGGTCGAAGTGAAAGGGGGTCTTCTCATCGTGGACATTGTCCG
>DPCD01000092.1:4936-5145 GCA_003516765.1 Clostridiales bacterium
CTCATCGTGGACATTGTCCGCGACGGGAAAAAATGCAGAGACCTGCTGCTCACAGGACCTGCCAGCATGGTCTGCGCAGGCGAGATTTTTGACGAGGCGATTTCGCAATAACCATGGATTTTGGTTCATGATAAAGAAAAGGAGAAAGGTTTTATGAACAAGAAGTCTGTAGCGCAAAATTATACATTCCTTGGCATCATGCTCGGCGC
>DPCD01000038.1:0-1945 GCA_003516765.1 Clostridiales bacterium
CGGGGTTGATGCCCTTGAAGGGCGCGGTGCCGGTGATCTGGCTGACCAGCTCCTGAACGGCGGGGATGCGGCTCGAGCCGCCCACCATCAGGACTTTGCTGATCTGCGAGATGGTGATGCCGGAGTCGTTGATTGCCTGATTGACAGGCGCTTTGGTCGCCTGGACAAGCTGGGAGGTCAGGTCGTTGAACTTTGCCCGCGTGAGCGGGATGTCCATGTGAACAGGACCCGACTTCGAGACGGCGATGTACGGCAGCTCGACCGAGGTCTGCGTCATGCTTGACAGCTCGATCTTCGCCTTCTCTGCCGCTTCGCGCACGCGCTGCATGGCGACGGGGTCGCGCGAAAGATCGATTTTATTTTCGCGCCTGAACTCGGAGACCAGATAGTCCATGATGCACTGGTCAAAATCGTCGCCGCCGAGGTGGTTGTTGCCCGCTGTGGCGAGAACCTCAATGACACCGGAGGAAATGTCGAGAATGGATACGTCGAACGTGCCGCCGCCGAGATCATAGACCATGATCTTCTGACTCTGCTCCTTGTCGATGCCGTAGGCAAGCGCCGCCGCCGTCGGCTCGTTGATGATGCGCTGTACGTTCAGCCCCGCGATCTTGCCGGCGTCCTTGGTTGCCTGCCGCTGCGCGTCGGTAAAATACGCCGGAACGGTGATGACCGCCTCTGTGACAGGCTCTGCGAGATAGCTTTCCGCGTCGTGCTTGAGCTTCTGCAGAATCATGGCGGAGATTTCCTGCGGGGTATATTTGTGCCCGTCGATGTTTACCCGGTAGTTGGTGCCCATCTGGCGCTTGATGGAGGAAATGGTGCGGTCGTGGTTGGTGACAGCCTGCCGCTTGGCAAGGCTTCCGACCATCCGCTCACCGGTCTTGGAAAAAGCGACCACCGACGGCGTGGTTCTGCCGCCTTCCGCGTTGGGGATGATGACAGGCTCGCCGCCTTCCATCACGGCAACGCAGGAATTTGTGGTGCCGAGGTCAATACCGATGATTTTGGACATACGTGAAACGCTCCTTCAAAATACTTGAAAAATTCTGCCCTGCGGGGCAGAGAACCGGTCAGTTCGCGACGACGACCTTTGCGTGCCGCAGGACCTCTTCGTCCATCGTAAAGCCGGTCTGCACGACCTGCACAATGCGCTCCTCGGCAGCCGTCGCGTCCGTCACATGAGACACTGCCTCGTGATAGTCGGGGTTGAAGCATTTGCCGAGCGACTGCATGGGCTGGACCTTGAGACCGGCGAGAATTGAAAGCAGGTTCTGCATCATCAGCTCGATGCCCTTGCGGTAGGCGGCGTCCTGACAGGGCGCCGAGAGCGCACGCTCCAGATCGTCGTAGAGAGGCAGAAACGCAAGAACAGTTTTGCGCTGCGCGTCTTGATAAGCCGTCTCGCGCGCGTCCTGCGTGCGGCGGCGGTAATTTTTATATTCTGCCTCCAGCGCCTCCAGACGAAGGTCCGGCGCGGGCGGCTGCTTTTTGGTAAACAGACTCATAGAAACGCCCGCCTTTCAGCTCTGCCTGCCGCTGCCGAAGCCATACGAATTGTAGCTGCCGGAGGACGGCTGGTTATAGGTCTCGGAGTAACCGGAGTCGGGCTGGTTGGAATAGCCGTAGTAATAGGACGGATACGCGCTGTAGGCGCAGCTGGTAAAGAGCCAGCCGAGCAGCTGCAGAAGCAGATATGCGCCGATGATCTTGCGGAAAATTCCGCCGCTGCGCGGGCGGCGATAGGTCCACTGATACTGTGTGTTCTGCTCGTTCTGGTCCGAGCGGCTGCCGGGCTGATAGGTGTAGGTGTAGCGGTAGTAGTGCTGGTTCGGGTCCTGACCGTCCTGAGAGCCTGCCTGCGAGGTCCAGAAGCCGAACGGATCGTAATACTGCTGGTTCTGCTGCTGATAGGCCGACTGCTGCTGACGGTAGGCCTGCTGAT
>DPCD01000038.1:2153-2353 GCA_003516765.1 Clostridiales bacterium
TACTGCTGGTTCTGCTGCTGATACGCCGACTGCTGCTGGCGGTATGCCTGCTGATAGGCGCTTTGCTGCTGCTGTTGGCGATATGCCTGATACGCCTGCGGATTTTTGAGCAGGTCGTATGCCTCGTTGATCTCGTTCATCTTCTTTGCGCAGGCGGCGTCGCCCGGATGGAGGTCCGGGTGGTACTGCTTGGCAAGGCG
>DPCD01000038.1:2584-2803 GCA_003516765.1 Clostridiales bacterium
TGGTACTGCTTGGCAAGGCGGCGGTATGCCTGCTTGATCTCGTCTTCACTCGCGCCGCGCGAGACGCCGAGTACCTCATACGGATCTCTTGTCATGTGCAATTCCCTCCTCCGCGCGTTGTATAAAATTTATTATACCGTCAATTTTGTAAAAATTGTGAATCAAATAAAAACAATAGAAGAAATTCGGATAAAAATCCCGCCCGGACGCATGTCCGGG
>DPCD01000038.1:3047-4679 GCA_003516765.1 Clostridiales bacterium
GTCCGGGCGGGATTTGGAATGCCGGAAAGAATTTTGAGATGGACTTCGGAAAATTTGTTTAATCCTTCAGCGCCTGCAAGACGGCGCAGAGATAGGCGTAAACGCGCTGCACGGACGAGATGGACATGTGCTCTTTGACCGTGTGAATGTCATAAAGATTGGGACCAAAGGAGACGGCATCGAGCCCCGGAATCTTGCCGCAGAACAGACCGCACTCGAGACCTGCGTGGATTGCCTCGACCTTCATGTCCTGCCCGTACTGGTCCTTGTAGACTTTGCACATCACGTCGCGCAGGTGAGACTCGCGGCGGTATTCCCACGCGGGATACTCGCCGGAAACCGCAAGCGTTCCGCCCAGCGTTTCGGTAAGAAGGCGAATTTTCCGAAGAAGCAGCTGCTTACGGCTGGCAACCGAGCTTCTGACGGAGCCGGAGCCTGTCAGCCCGGTTTCATCCACCTTGAAAATGCCGAGGTTGCAGGAGGTTTGCACCAGACCCGGAATGTCCATGCTCATCGACTCAATGCCGTTGGGGTAAAGCCCCAGGAAGCAGCAGACCTTCTTCGTGTCGCACAGCGTCAGCGCCTGAGAAGCGACGGTGCCCGGTGTGAAGGTGACGGCGACGTCGGGGTCTGCAGCGGCGTATTCCCTGCGGAACGTATCTTGCAGCTCGGCGCAGATTTCCTGCGCGCGGGGAAGCTTTCCGTCTTCCAGTGCAATGACGGCGCGCGCGGCGTTCGGAATGGCGTTATCCTTGAGACCGCCCTCTGCCGAGACAAGGCGTACCTCCAGCTCGTCGACCAGCGCCTGCAGCACGCGCCCGAGCGTGATGGTTGCATTTGCACGACCCTTGTCGATCTCCGCGCCGGAGTGACCGCCCTTGAGACCGGAAATCCGGATTTCGGCGGAATCGAGCGCACATTCGTTTGCCGTCATGGGAATCCGGACTGCCGCGTGTGCGCCGCCCGCGCAGCTGACGGTCAGGATGCCTTCCTCTTCGGAGTCGATGTTGAGAAGCCGCTTGCCCTGCAGAATGGAGGCGTCGAAGCCGACCGCGCCGTCCATGCCGGTTTCCTCGTCAATGGTAAACAGGCACTCGAGTCTCGGGTGCGAGAGGTCCTTCGCGTCCAGAACCGCCAGCGCCATCGCAACGGCAATGCCGTCGTCGCCGCCGAGCGTCGTGCCCTTCGCGCGGATAAAGTCACCGTCCACCTCCAGCTCCAGCCCGTCGGTCAGGAAGTTGATAGGGCTGTCGGGCGTCTTTTCTGCGACCATGTCAAGATGTCCCTGCACGATCACCGTGGGAGCGGCTTCATAGCCAGGCGTTGCGGGCTTGACGATGACGACGTTGTTAAGCCCATCCTGATGGACCTCCAGACCGCGGCTTTCTGCAAACTTCACGCAGTAGTCACTGATTGCCTTTGTGTTGCCCGAGCCGTGGGGGATGGCGCACAGATCTTCGAAAAAGGACAGGACATTCTTCGGTTCCAGCTGCTCTAATACTCGCATGACAATACAATCCTTTCAAATTTATGTGATTTCCGAGAATTATCAAGATTTATGCGATTGTGGGGAACGCCCAAAAAGGTGCGTAGGGGGCGATGCCCACATCGCCCCATTGGGAAGTTACGAAT
>DPCD01000038.1:4779-4962 GCA_003516765.1 Clostridiales bacterium
CATGACAATACAATCCTTTCAAAATATGTTTGAGAAACCCATGATAAAAAGCCCCTGCTTTTTGGCAGGCGGGCGTTAGCCTAGCTTTTCAAAATCCTCCGCACCGTGCTTGCAAAGCGGGCAGATAAAGTCGGCGGGCAGCTGCTCACCCTCATAGACGTAGCCGCAGATCTTGCAGACCCA
>DPCD01000038.1:5247-5447 GCA_003516765.1 Clostridiales bacterium
GACAGCTCACGCGCCTCGGTTACGTCGGCAATGAACAGAATATGCGTCTCAAACTCAATGGTCTGGATGACCTTGCCGGACAGGAACGCCTTCGTGCAGGCGGGGACGTAGCAGACACCGTTGATGGCGCGCGGGGTCGTCTTCGCGTCGGCAAACTTGTCGACATCGCGCCCGGACTGGAAGCCGTAGTGCTGGAACAT
>DPCD01000069.1:0-1730 GCA_003516765.1 Clostridiales bacterium
GGCTATGCTGAGCGCAACGGCGGCTACACCCGCATCGTTCGCACCGGCGTCCGCCGCGGCGACGCCGCCGAGACCGCGATGATCGAGTTGGTCTAAACCAACCCCGCAGTCGAAAGCTGAATTATAAGTAAAAAGCCCTTTTGTATGGCAGATCGCGAAGCCATACAAAAGGGCTTTTTATCGTTTGGAAAAGGATTGACCAATCAGGCGGAATGGCGTCGGAACGCACAGCGCAGTGCGACTTGCAGATAGTAACAATTCCCGCCATTTGCAGCAGTATTTCAAAGATGCAAAAGAAGAGCGGAAGCATTGCTCCCGCTCTTCTTCATTATGGATTCGTTTGCTCTTACAGCATGTTCAGCACGAGCGTCAGGACAATGAACGCAGCGCCGACCCACTTGGTGGCACGCGCAAGACGGGCATCCGTGCTCTTGGCCTTGTTCTTGGCCATGAAAGAATCGGCCACGCCGCCGATCGCGCCGCTTAAGCCCGCGGACTTGCCGCTCTGGAACAGGACGATGCCGATGACGATGAGACCGCAGAGAAGCTGAAGAATCGTAACGAATAAAGTCATGGTGAAAACCTCCAAATTGTTGAACGTGTGATCACGCTATATTCACAGGTACTCATAATACCATAGAAAGGTGCGGAAAGCAAGCCTATTTTTCAATTTCTGCCGCTTTCTGCGCTCAGAGCATTGCGACCTTGGGGTACGGCAGGCTGATGGACGGAGCCTCGGGCGGCTGCGGCTTTTTCGGGGTGGCCTCCTGCGCGTGCAGCGCGCGCTGCGCCGCGGTGAGCATCAGCTTGATGCGGTTGAGCTGGTTCACTTCGCTCGCGCCGGGGTCATAGTCGACAGCGACAATGTTCGCGCCGGGATAGGCCGCGCGCAGCGCCTTGATGACGCCCTTGCCGACCACATGGTTCGGCAGACACGCAAACGGCTGAATACATACAATATTCGGTACGCCGCCGTGAATCAGTTCCATCATCTCACCGGTCAGGAACCATCCCTCACCAGTCTGGTTGCCGCAGGAGACGATCGGAGAAGCATATTTGGCCAGATCCCGTACGTCAGCCGGCGGATCAAAATGCTCACTCTTCTTGAACTCTGCAACAGCCGCACTCCGCAGCCAGTTGATCAGCTTGATACCCGTATTTCCGAGCATCGAAGAACTCTTCTTGAAGCCAAGGTGCTCCACCTTGAAATTCGTATTGTAGAAGCAGTAGCAGAAGAAATCAATCAGATCCGGCACAACCGGCTCCGCACCTTCACTTTCGAGCAGCTCCGCCAGATGGTTATTCGCCGCCGGAAGGAACTTAACGAGAATCTCGCCGACAATACCAACGCGAGGTTTCTTCTCATCCGTAATCGGAATATGGTCAAAGTCGCGGATCATCGTGCGGCAGATCTGTTTAAAGCGGGTATGGCTTAAATGTTTTGCCGAAACAAAATCAATACAGATCTTCTCCCATTTCTTGTGAATCCGGTCTGTCGTGCCCTTTTTCTGCTCATAAGGACGCATCCGGTAAATACATTTCATCATGATATCGCCGAATTCTGCTGCATAGCAGAGACGAATCGCAAGATCCGGCGTGATCTTGAAGCCCGGATTTTCCTCCAGACCGCTCAAGTTAATCGAGATGACCGGAATCTGCGTCATATCGGCCTTCTCCAGTGCACGGCGGATAAATCCGATGTAGTTCGAAGCACGGCAGCCGCCGCCGGT
>DPCD01000069.1:1927-2901 GCA_003516765.1 Clostridiales bacterium
CACGGCAGCCGCCGCCGGTCTGGCTCATGATGACAGCCACTTTGTTCAGATCATACTTGCCGGAGAGCAGCGCCTGCATAATCTGTCCGACTACCATCAGAGACGGATAGCAGGCATCGTTGTTGACGTATTTCAGTCCGACATCAACCGCCTCTTTGTTGTCGTTCGGAAGCACTTCCAGATTGTATCCGGCTGCGTTGAACGCCGGCTGCAGAAGCGAGAAGTGGATCGGTGACATCTGCGGGCAGAGGATTGTGTAGTCTTTCCGCATTTCTTTCGTGAAGACCGGTTTCTGGATCGAGGACGGAAGAATCTCGCGTACCGCCTGTTTCCGGTCATGTGCACGGAGGGCAGCGAGCAGAGAGCGGACACGGATTCTGGCAGCGCCGAGGTTGTTGACCTCATCGATCTTCAGGCAGGTATAAATCTTGCCGCTTCTGGTCAGAATCTCATAAACCTCATCGGTGGTAACGGCGTCGAGACCGCAGCCGAACGAGTTCAGCTGAATCAGGTCAAGATCGTCGCGTGTCTTTACATAGTTTGCAGCTGCATACAGACGGGTGTGGTACATCCACTGGTCATTGACACGAAGCGGACGCTCGAGCGGTGCCAGATGGGAAACAGAGTCCTCCGTCAGCACGCACAGTCCGTAGGAGTTGATCATATCCGGGATACCGTGGTGGATTTCCGGATCAATATGGTATGGACGGCCTGCAAGAACGATTCCGCGGCGGCCGGTTTCTTTCAGGTACTGCAGGGTTTCCTCCCCCTTTTTCTGGATATCCGTATGTACGGCTGCAAGTTCTTCCCAGGCCTTATGGGCAGCAGCTTTGACCTCGGCAGCAGGAATATCCTGGAATTCTTCCACAAGGCGGTTTGTCAGGATATCCTCGGAAGTAAATGCCAGGAACGGGTTGCGGAAGGTGATGGATGGATCACTGAGCTCGTCCACATTGTTCTTGATATTTTCCGCA
>DPCD01000156.1:0-179 GCA_003516765.1 Clostridiales bacterium
GCGGCGCTGTTCGGGCAGTGCTGCTTCACCCCGGGCGATGCCAAAAACACCTACGGAACGGGATGCTTTCTGCTCATGAACACGGGCGAGACTGCCATGGAAAGTGAGCACGGTCTGGTGACGACGATTGCCGTCGGCTTAGACGGCAGGGTGCAATATGCGCTCGAAGGCTCGATTTT
>DPCD01000156.1:299-4958 GCA_003516765.1 Clostridiales bacterium
GAACACGGGCGAAACGGCAATGGAAAGTGAGCACGGACTCGTTACCACGATTGCCGTCGGCTTAAACGGACGCGTGCAGTATGCGCTCGAGGGCTCGATTTTTGTCGGCGGCGCGGTCATCCAGTGGCTGCGCGACGAGCTGCGCTTTATCAGAGAAGCGCGCGACGCGGAGTATTTTGCATCCAAGGTGCCGGACACGGGCGGGGTATATCTGGTACCTGCCTTCACCGGACTCGGCGCGCCGCACTGGGACATGTATGCAAGAGGCGCGCTGGTCGGGCTTACACGCGGCACAAAGCCGGAGCACATCATCAGAGCCGCGCAGGAGTCGATTGCGTACCAGTCCTATGATCTGGTCGACGCGATGGAAAAGGACGCCGGTGTGACGCTTTCGCAGCTCCGGGTCGACGGCGGAGCGAGCCGCGACGGCTTTTTGATGCAGTTCCAGGCAGATGTCCTCGGAAAGCCGGTGCGAAGACCGGTTATCCGCGAGACGACGGCGCTGGGCGCTGCGTACCTGGCAGGGCTTGCCGTCGGCGTGTGGAAGGACCGCGAGGAGCTTCAAAGTCTCTGGCACTGCGACGTGACATTCGAGCCGCAGATGGAAGCGGCGAAAAAAGAAAAGCTCCTGCGCGGCTGGCACAAGGCAGTCGGCAGAAGCCTCGATTGGGAGGAACACTGAGCTTCGAAAATGCCCGCCTGCGAGATGGAAAGAATCTCGCAGGCGGACTCGTTTTTTACATATGGAAGACAGGGGACAGAGCGGGGTAGAGCCGGTCATAGCGCGCACGCAGCGCCTGGTAGGCGTCGTAGTTCCGCTCGTCGGGCGAGAGAACGCTTGCCTGTGCAATGCCGGAAACCGCCTGAGAAAGGCTCTCAAACAGTCCGATGCCGACGCCTGCGGCAGCCGCTGCGCCGAGCGTTGCCGCAGAATCGGAGAGTGTCGTCACGTCGTGCAGCCGCACCTCGCACAGATCGGCAATGATCTGCTTCCAGACCTTTGACTTGACGCCGCCTCCGATGATGCGAAGATCCGTGATCTCGCCCTGCTCGCGCAGCACGTCCAGAATCTGACTCAGCCCGCAGCCGACGCCCTCCAGAACTGCGCGCAGGAAATGCTCGCGCCGGTGCCGCTGGGTCATGCCGAAAAAGACCCCCTGCGCCTGTTCATCATAAATGGGCGAGCGCTCGCCCTCTAAGTACGGCAGGAAGATCAGTCCCTCCGCGCCGGCGGGGATGTTGCTGGCGGCAGCGTCGAAGGCTCTGGGCGAGCCGACCTCGAAGAGCTTCTGCGCCCAGTTGACGCATTTGCCTGCGCAGCGCATTGCGCCGAAGACCGAAAAGCTTCTGCCGTCGAGCGTGCAGATGTGACCCAGCCGCCGCTGCGCATCGAAAAACGGCTCTCTTACCTGCCCGGCAATCCAGGCGGCGGTATCGAGGCTCATGTAATACGCACCATCCTCCGCCACACCTGCGCCGACGCTTTCGCACATGCCGTTGCCGCCGCCGACAGAAACAGGGATTCCCGCGCGCAGCCCCAGATGGTATGCCGCTTCTTCGGTCAAATGCCCGGCGATCGCGCAGCCGGGGCGGATGGTCGGGAATTTCTCCGCGTGCAGCGAAAGAGTCTCGAGCATGTCGTAATCATAGTCGCGCGTCTGCAGGTTCATCAGACCCGCGCGCGAGGCATCGGAAAAATCGGTCGTGTCCATACTGCCCGTGAGCCGGTAAACGAGGTAGTCCTTGCATTGGAGGAAGCGGACGGTTTTCTCATAGACCTCCGGCTCGTTTTCGTGCAGCCAGACCGCCTTGGAAAGCGTGAGGTTCGGCGTGAGGACATTGCCGGAAATGCGGTAGAAATAGTCTGCGCCAAACCGGTCCAGCAGCGTTTCGGTTACAGCTTTTGCGCGCGTGTCGCGCCGGATCATCGCCGGGCGCAGCGCCTGACCCTCGCGGTCCATCGGCAGAAGCCCCAGCATATGCCCGGAAACGCCGATGGCGTCGACCTGCTTGAGATATTCCGGCACCAGCTCGCGCAGCATCAGCATTGCGCGCACGGCGCTCATCCACCAGTCGGCGGCGTCCTGCTCGACCCCGCCGTCCGGCCGGTGATGGGTGGGGTAGGTGGTGGTCACGTTCCGGAGAATGTTCAGATGCGCATCGACCAGCGACGCTTTCAGACCGCTTGTTCCAATGTCGAAGACCAGCAAAACGGTATGCAAAGAGAATCACTCCTATTGATATGTAGAAATCGGGAAGTCCGAAAGAATCCTATAATATTGTATTATAAATCCGGGCAAAAGAAAAGCGCGTTTTGGAGAAAAACAGCGCCTGTGTCCGCCTGCGGCAAAGTTTTCCCTTTTGCATAAATATCTCTTGCATAATTCGGAAAACTATACTATAATTTTGGCATATTTTTCAGAAAGGAGCCCATTTTTATGAGCAAGCTCGTGATCCCGCAGGGATATCGCGCGCCGCTGTCCACGTATGAAATGCAGCGCGCCATCGAATTTATCAAAAGTAACTTTCAGGTCAATCTGGGCAATGCGCTGAATCTGCGCAGAGTGTCCGCCCCCCTTTTTGTGGAGGAGAATTCCGGCCTGAATGATAATCTGAATGGGTACGAGCGTCCGGTGGGCTTCGACATCCCCGACGTCGGCGTAAACGCGCAGGTTGTCCATTCTCTGGCGAAGTGGAAGCGCCTGGCGCTCAAGCGCTATGAGTTTAACCCCGGCAAGGGACTTTTCACCGATATGAACGCCATCCGCCGCGACGAGGAGGTCGACAACCTCCACTCCGTCTACGTCGACCAGTGGGACTGGGAAAAGGTCATCACGCGCGAGGACCGCGACGTTTCCTATCTTAAGCGCACCGTGCGCGACATTGTCGGCGCGGTCTGCGAGACGAATGACGCCCTCGGCGTCGCCTTCCCGAGCCTTCACACGAAGCTGGACCGGGATGTGTTCTTCATCACAACCCAGGAGCTGGAGGACCTGTATCCCGATAAGACCCCCAAGGAGCGCGAAAACGCGATCCTGCGTGAGCATCATACGGTGTTTCTCATGCAGATCGGCGGCAAGCTGAAATCCGGCAAGCCGCACGATGGGCGCGCACCCGACTACGACGACTGGGCGCTCAACGGCGATATTCTGATGTGGAACCCGGTTCTGGAGTGCGCCTTTGAAATCTCTTCGATGGGCATCCGTGTCGACGAAGAGAGTCTGGCGCGTCAGCTGAAGCTTGCCGGCTGCGAAGAGCGCGCGGCGCTTCCGTTCCATAAGATGCTGCTTCAGCACGAGCTGCCCCTTACCATCGGCGGCGGCATCGGACAGAGCCGTCTTTGCATGCTCATGATCGGCACCTGCCACATCGGCGAGGTCCAGTCGAGCCTCTGGGACGAAACCACGCGCGACGCTTGCCAAAAGGCAGGAATCATGTTACTCTAATAAGAAATAGAATAGCCGCTGGCTATTGAAGAAAGAGGAAATTGACCATGATGGAACAACTGACTCCCGTTCGTTCGCTGTTTGAAGACAGCAAAAGCTATGACGGAAAGACCGTCCGGGTCGGCGGCTGGGTCCGCAACCTGCGCGCAAGCAAGAACTTCGGCTTCATCAATCTCTCCGACGGCACGTATTTTTCTCAGGTGCAGATTGTCTTCGGCGCGGAGCTGCCGAACTTCCAGGAAATCTCGAAGCTCAACATCAGCGCTGCGGTGATCGTCACCGGCACATTGGTGCTGACACCGGAGGCAAAACAGCCGTTTGAAATTCAGGCGAGCGAAATCTCTGTCGAGGGTTCGTCTACCCCGGACTTCCCGATTCAGCCCAAGCGCCATTCGATGGAGTTCCTGCGCACCCTTCCGCATCTGCGCCCGAGAACCAACACCTTCCAGGCGGTCTTCCGCGTGCGCAGCATCATTGCCTACGCCATCCACAAGTTCTTCCAGGAGCGGGGCTTTGTGTACGTGCATACGCCGCTCATCACGGGCTCCGACTGCGAGGGCGCAGGCGAGATGTTCCAGGTGACGACGCTGGACCTCAGCAATCCCCCGAGACTCGAAGACGGTTCGATCGACTACTCGAAGGATTTCTTCGGCAAGGAGACGAATCTGACCGTGTCCGGTCAGCTGAACGTCGAGGCATTCGCGCAGACCTTCCGCAACGTCTACACCTTCGGTCCGACCTTCCGCGCCGAAAACTCCAACACCACGCGCCACGCTGCCGAGTTCTGGATGATCGAGCCCGAGATGGCGTTTGCCGATCTGTCGGATGACATGCGCGTCGCCGAGGATATGATCAAGTTTGTCATTGCCTACGTGCTGGAGAACGCGCCCGAGGAGATGGCGTTCTTCAACCAGTTCGTCGACAAGGGACTGCTCGACCGCCTCAACCATGTCATGACGAGCGAATTCGGTCATGTGACCTACACCGAGGCAGTCAAGCTTCTCGAGCAGCACAACGACAAGTTTGACTACAAGGTCTTCTGGGGCTGCGATCTGCAGACCGAGCATGAGCGCTATCTCACCGAGCAGATTTTCAAGCGCCCGGTCTTCGTCACGGACTATCCGAAGGAAATCAAGGCGTTCTACATGAAGCTCAACCCCGACGGCAAGACCGTCGCGGCGATGGACTGCCTGGTGCCCGGCATCGGCGAGAT
>DPCD01000188.1:0-2399 GCA_003516765.1 Clostridiales bacterium
TGACATCTAATAGTTAGTCTATCCAGTATACCCGGGAAAACGCTCCCTGCCAAGTGGGAAAAAGTCCAAAAAAACATCCCCGACAGTCAGCCCAATCGGGGAGTTTGTTTACGTTTCGTCCAGCAGCCGCAGCAGCGCCGGGAACGGCGCGAGGCTTCGGGGTAAAATGCCGTTCATGCAGGCGATGGCAACACCGTAGTTGGTGAAGGGAATGTTCTGGTCCAGTGCGCACTTCATGCGGTAGCGCATTTCGCGCGCGGAGAGCATGCAGCCGCCGCAGTGGACAATCGCGGCAAAGCCGCTCAAGTCCTCCGGGAAGCCCGTGCCGGAGCTCGTTTCAAAGGTGAGCTGCGCGCCGGTGTAGCGCGTGAGCCAGCCGGGCAGCTTCACGGTGCCGATGTCGTTGCACTGCCGGTGGTGCGTGCAGCCTTCGGAGATGAGGACGCGGTCGCCGTCTTTCAGCGTTTTCAGCCTTGCCGCGCCGCGCACGGCAGGCTCCAGAAAGCCCTTGTAGCGCGCCATGAGAATCGAAAACGACGTGAGCGGAATTTCCGGCGGTACGATTCTGGAAACCAGCCCGAAGACCTGACTGTCGGTGACAACAAGGTCCGGCGTTCTTCCGAGCGAGGTCAAAAGCGCCGCCAGCTGCGTTTCCTTGACGACAATGCACGCTGCGTCTGCGTCGAGCGTGTCGCGGATTGCCTGCACCTGCGGCAGAATCATGCGCCCCTTCGGCGCGGATTCGTCAATCGGCGTGACCAGTACGACCAGCGCGTCCGCGCAGACGAGGTCTGCCAGCAGCTTCCTGCCGTCTTCTTTTGGTGCGAGCGCGCCGAGGCGGTTTTTGAGCGTCTCGATGCCCTCTCCGGTCTGCGCGCTGACGCACAGGACGCCTTCCGGGCGCGATGGCATCCGGTCTGCCTTGTTGAAAACGACCAGATGCGGAATCTCTTTTTCGCGGAACAGTGCCAGAAGCTCCGTATCGAAATCGTCCATACCCTTTGTGCCGTCGACGACGAGAACGGCAATGTCGGTCTTGTTAAGAACGCGCTTCGTGCGCAATACGCGCTTACCGCCAAGCTCCTGCTCGTCGTCATCAAAGCCCGGCGTGTCGGTCATGACCACGGGTCCGAGCGGCAGCAGCTCCATCGCCTTCTGCACGGGGTCGGTGGTGGTGCCGGGGCGGTCGGAGACCACGGCGAGGTCCTGCGCGGTCACGGCGTTGACCAGACTCGATTTTCCGGCGTTGCGCCTGCCGAAAAAGCCGATGTGAATCCGGTTTGCAGACGGGGTATCGTTGAGACTCATGGTTCTGCCTCCTTGGGTATGTATCAGAAATAAAGCGTGCCGGCGGCGGAGATGGGTGCGAAAATCTGCTCGACCTGCTCTGCCGTGAGCGTCACGCCGAAGACCTCCTGATAGTAGTCGATGGCGCGCTGGGTCACGTCGATGTCTTCAAAGAGGGCAGGGTAGACGGTCTTTGCCATCCACAGCAGCGTAATCGGCGTGTCGATGCCAGGGGTGTAGCTGCGGTACATGCCGAGCGGCATTTTATAGACCCGCTGGTCCTGCACCGCCTGAACGCCGCTCCAGTCGTAGGTGCCGACGGTGTTGTTGTAAAGGTCCTCCGGCTGGGCGGTGTTGAAGTTCGTCATGAAAATCACGCCGGGATTCCATTCGTAGACCTGCTCAAGATTCACGGTCACGGAGTTATCCTGCGTCAGCTCCTCGGCAACGTTCCGGGCGCCGATTGCCGTCGCCCACCACTGACCGAAAAACAGTTTGCCGGAGGTCATGATGGTGCTGTCGTTATACTGGAAGAGGAAGAAGGCTCTGGCGCGGTCTTCGTCCGGAATGTCCTTCACGCGCTGCTGCACCATGTCGTACACTTCCGTGCTGTACTGCCGGCACAGCGCTGCGCGGTCATTTTCCGGGAAGATGGAAGAAAGCAGGTCGATCCAGTTGTTGAGCGTCTCGATGCAGTCGTATTCCCACTTGTTCGCCGACACGGCGACGGCGTGAAAGCCCGCGGTCTGCAGCTTTTCGCCGAGCGCGGGGTTCATCGCGCTGTAGAAGACCACGTCGGGCGCAAGCTTCATCAGCTCCTCGGTGTTCACGTCCGTGCCATTCATGAAGCCGGTCTCGGCGTTCAGAATTTCAGGGTAGAGCTGAGAAAGCAGGCTGTTCTGCGCGGCAGACATGCTCGACGGCGCGATGCCGACCAGCTTTTCTGCCGAATCGAAGAACACCGAAAGAACCGACGGCAGCGGCAGAATGTCGCAGACGACGATGCGGTCAATCCGGCGCGGAACGGTCACGACGTTGTCATTGTGGTCGGTGACAGTGATGGTGTCGGATTGCTCCGGCTGCTGCTCGGCAGACTGTTCGGGCGCGGCGGG
>DPCD01000188.1:2704-3203 GCA_003516765.1 Clostridiales bacterium
AGCGCCAGCAGCAGGCAGAGAAGCGATTTTCCGTGTTTCATAGAGAAGTTCCTTTCCTGTAAGAAATTTTGGGTTTGCCGGTTATCTGTCAAGTCAGGATGGACTTGCTTACCAGGGTGTCACGAGATTGGGAATCTGCTTGCGGTAGATTCTGCCGGAGTATGCCTCGTGCGGCAGCGGGAAAAACTGCGCGCCTTGCGGCACAATGGGTCTGTACAGCGGGTCTGCAATCACGCGCCGCGCGCCGGAAAGCGCGGCTTGAAGGTCCTGCTCGTCTTCGATCTGACGGCAGAAGGGTCCTTCCAGCTCCCGCGGCAGCTCCACGGGGCAGATTACCTCGGCGCAGATTCCATAGTCCAGCAGCAGCGCCGCTGCAAGCGAGCGGGAGGTGACGCTTTCTCCGAGAATGACCGTATCGGGCGCATCCGGCGTTCCGGCGGGAAGAATTTCATGTTCTCCCGTCCGGATGCTTTTTTGCAGCGCGCCGAGCAGCAGCGCG
>DPCD01000188.1:3380-24854 GCA_003516765.1 Clostridiales bacterium
CAGCGCGCCGAGCAGCAGCGCGGAAACCGTATCGCCGAGCGGCGCGCCCACAACATAGGGCATTCCGAAGCGCTCACGCAGGAATTTCGCAACCGGCAGCCCGACGGACGAGATGACGAGGTTGACCTCCGCTTCTCCCGCGCGGTCGATGGCGGCAATCTCGCTTCCCATCGCCCAGACGCTCTGTACCGAAAAACCGCCCTCGGTCAGCCGCCGGGCGATGCTCTGTACCTGTCCGTTCACGGAAAAGTCCAGCGGTGTCGCGCCGAGGATATTGACGGCGTTTTTCTTTTTTTCCTGCGCCGGAAGGACGAAGCGCTCTGCGTACAGCCGCAGCGCCTGCCCCGCGCCCGAGACGTACGAGCCGATGCCGTTGGAGGGGACAAAGAAGGACGGAATGCCGGACCGGCTTTCGATTTCCCGGGCAATGGCGGCAAGGTCGCAGCCGGTGATCATCGGAATCGGCGTTCCGGCAAGGGCAATGAAGCGCGGAGAAAGCTCCTTTGCCGCGCGGACGGTGTCTTCGATCAGCTTTTCGTCGTCTCCCAGCACCGCCTCCAGCTCGGAAAGCCCCGAGATGAAGACCAGAGAATCCATGTCGTACCAGCGCGGCTCGTCGTGGGTGTTATAGGTCGAGTTGCAGCCGGAAGCGTCGTGCATCACCGCCATGCCGCCAAGCTCAAACAGCGCCGAGCAGACGCCGGAGACATCGGCGGTATAGGTGGAAAGAAAGGCTTGCGTCTGTTTCATAGGCAGCTGTCACACCCCAATCCTTTTTGCTGAATGTAGTCGCGCGGGTCGCGCGCAGTCAAAAACGCTTCTTCGATTCGCGCGCAGAGCCGGCAGATGCCGTCGAAGCCATACATGCCGCCGCCCTCGACGATGTTCACAAAGTGCCGCGTGCCGGTAAAATACGCCGCCTTCTGCCCGATGGCAAGCATGGGGCGTTCCGTCCGGCGCGGCAGGACGCGCAGCTTGACCTCGACGGTCGCGTACAGGTTGACATCCGGCGCATGTTCCCGGAGCCAGCAGAAATCGTCCAGATCGTCGGCGGCGATAGAGTCTGCGTAGATGCGCGAAACGCGCAGACCGTGCTCGATCAGACAGCGCGCCAGACTCATCGGAGCGGGCGTCGCGGTGTAGTCGATGGCAATTTCCGTATCCCCCAGAAGCGCCTTTGCGTGCCGCAGCGCCTGCTGCGCGCGCGCTTCGTCTTCTGCCGGGTCATAGGTTACGTCGAGCGCCGTGCAGAGGGTTTGAAGATTTCTGCGGATGACCTGCGGCGTGTAGCTCAGGGGCAGATACAGAAACGTTCCGCCGAGGCGGTTTGCAAGCGTCTGCCCGCCCGCTTTTGCCGGGGGATTGTAGGCGATGTGAAGCGTGGACGCCGCCATTTGTTGATAGTCTTCATAGGTTCTGCACTGCGTGATATCGCGCAGCGGGCGCTTCGCCAGACGAATGATTTTGACAAGCTCGGAGGTATCATCGGTTTCGAAGCAGTTTCCGAGGATATTGACGCCCAGATCCTGCGCGCGCGGCTTTAAAAGAGAATACAGCTGCTTTCGCATCAGTTGGTCGGGCGTCAGCCCGCTTTTTCGCATGATGGGGTTCATGTAGCAGTCGGTAAAGTCGACGGTGGGGAACCGTTTTCGTAGTTCGCGGTAGCACAGGGCAAAGTCGCAGCCGAGAAAATGGTGGATGCAGCTCGTATAGACCAGCACCGCGGGCGGAAGCGACGGCAGGCGGGTTAAAATATCCGTCACGCCGTCAATCAGAAGGCGCTCCATGTCGCCGTCGAGAACGTTGTTTTCCTTAATCGTGATGGTGGAAAACCGGTTCTGCGCGCCCATCTCCGCCGCCGTCAGCACCACGCCGCGCAGGCAGTTTCCCGCGCAGACATAGATTTCGTGCGCGCCGGGGATGAGCATGCCCACATGCACGATGTTCCACACGCCTCTTGCCGGCGCGCCGTATTCCAGACCCGAGACAAAGGGCGCGGGCGCTTTGGCGTCTGCAATGCGCACCATGGCGCCGTCTTCCGAGACGGGCGAGACACGTTTTAACATACGCCCACCTCGCACGCACGCAGGACGTTTTCAGCAAGCGCCCGGTATTCTGCTGCCATGGGGCTGTCCGGGAATGCTTCGATCACCGTTTTTGAAAACTCCTCCGCCTGATGGACGGTGTCGCTCAGAGACAGGCTGCCCACAATCTGCGACGAGATATCGCCCGCCAGCTCTACCACCTTTTCTTCCTCGTTTTTGACGTTCCGGCGGTTCAGAATCAGCCCGCCGAGCGAAGCGTAGCCGCGTCCGCGGAAGTTTTCTACCGCCATCGCGATGTTTGCCGCCGCGTGCAGCGCCATGTTTTCGCCCGAGGTCACGATGAAGACCCGGTCGGCATAGCCTGCGCGCATCGGCATGGAGAACCCGCCGCACACGACGTCGCCCAGTACATCATAAAACACCACGTCCGGGCGGAAGGTTTCATACGCGCCCTTTTCTTCGAGCTTTTCCAGCGCCGCGATAATGCCGCGCCCGGCGCAGCCGAGCCCCGGCGTCGGACCGCCCGCCTCGACGCACACCACGCCGCCGAAGCCCTCGCGCGCCATGTCGGACAGGGCAAAATCATTTTTGCGCTCGCGCATGAGCTGCAAGGCGGTGGGCATTTTTTCGCCGTGCGTCAGAAGAACGGTCGAGTCTGCCTTCGGGTCGCAGCCGATCTGCATCACGCGCAGCCCCTTTTCACTGAGCGCTGCCGAGAGATTGGACACCGTCGTCGATTTTCCGATGCCGCCCTTGCCGTAAACCGCAATTTTGATCATTGCTTCGTCCCCCCGTCCGTATAGTCGCCGCGTCCGACCGCGACCTCGTAGCCAATTTCCTGCATCTGCGCGCGCAGCTTGCGAAGGCTGCTTTCTCCGTCGTCGCCGACGCCCGCCTTGTTGTCGTAGAGCAGATATTTCTGCCGCACTGCCATCGGAGACAGGTTCGGCATGACCACGTTGCATCCGGACAAAACGCCCTGCTGCCGCCCGTCGGCATCTAGGGTGCCGAGCGCGGTCGTTGCCGGAAGCAGCGCGTCCGGCAGCAGCAGCCGCACCAGGCTCAGAAGATAGAGCGTCAGCTCGGCGCTTCCATGGGGGAAATCGCGAAACGGCGTATCCTTGTGCGGAAGAAACGGACCCATGCCGACCATCTCGGGGCGAAGGTCTGCCAGAAATTCCATGTCCTGCGCCAGCGTCTCGGCGGTCTGATAGGGCGCGCCGATCATCATGCCCGCGCCCGTCTGGTAGCCGATGTCTTTTAAATCGCGCAGACAGCGGATGCGGTTGGAAAGCGTCTGGCGCGCGGGATGAAGCTTTGCATAGTGCGCTTCATTCGCCGTCTCGTGGCGCAGCAGATACCGGTCCGCGCCGGCATCGAAAAACGCCTGATACGCCTCGCGCGATTTTTCGCCGATCGAGAGCGTGATGGCGCAGTCGGGATACTGCGCGCGG
This sequence comes from Clostridiales bacterium, assembly GCA_003516765.1. Taxonomy (GTDB): domain Bacteria; phylum Bacillota; class Clostridia; order Oscillospirales; family Oscillospiraceae; genus CAG-170. The sequence goes on from DPCD01000188.1 coordinate 6,880, forward strand.
ACGCGCCGGACAAGGGCAGTGATTTTTTCATCCGTCCACCAGCCGTCTTCGCCGCCCTGCAAGACGAACGTGCGGTAGCCGAGACGGTAGCCCCCTTCGCAGCAGCTCAAGATCTCGTCCTCCGTCAGCCGGTAGAGCGAAAGACATCGGTTCGAGCAGCGGATGCCGCAGTAGTAGCAGTCGTTTTTGCAGTAGTTCGTAAATTCAATGATGCCCCGGAAGAACACGCGCCGTCCAAAGCGTTCCTGCGTAAGTTCGCAGGCAAGGTCGCGGGAAAACCGGCGGTCTTCCTCGCTTGCATCCGTGATCAGGCGGAGCCAGTCTTCATGCCGGAGCGGCTCGCCCGCAGACAGGGCGGTGATGATGCGCGGAATCTCATGCATGGCAGTCCCTCCGTTCCTGTGCCGCCGAGACGGGAATCACGTCCGCATACGCCCCGTCCGGCGTTTCGATCGAACCGATGACGGCGCGCACGCCGAAATAGTCCGAGATATTCTGTTCGGTGACTATGTCCTGCGTTCTTCCAAAAAGGCTCGTTCCGTTCCGCCCGAGCAGCAGCGCTTTGTTTGCCCGCCGCAGCGCGTGGGCAGGGTAGTGCGTGTTAAAAACGCAGGTGAGCCCCGCGCGCGCAAGAGACTGCATGGTATCGAGCACCAGCAGCTGATTCTTAAAATCGAGGTTCGACTCCGGCTCGTCGAGAATCAGCACCTGAGGCTCGGCGGCAAGCGCTCTTGCAATCAGGACCATTTGCAGCTCGCCGCCGCTTAATTCGCAGCAGCGCCGGTCTGTAAACGAGGAAAGCCCCAGCCGGTCCATGGCGTCGTGCGTCTGTTGAAGGTCTTTTTGCGTCGGCGCAGAGAATGCCGCGATGTGGCTGGACCTTCCGAGCAGGACCATCTGCTCGACCGTGCAGGAGCTGGCGGCAGTCTTTGCCTGCGGCACGTAGGAGATCATCTGCCAAAGCGTGCGTTCCGGAATCGCGCGCACATCGCGCCCGTCGAGAAGAGTCTGCCCCTGTTTCCAACGGCACAGATTCAGCATGCAGCGAAGCAGCGTCGTCTTGCCCGCGCCGTTTGGACCGAGGATGGCGAGCACATCGCCGCGTTCTGCTTCCAGCGAAATGTTTTCCAGCAGCGCCGCGCCCTTTTTGTAGGAAAAGCTGCCGTTTTGGACCGTCAGCGTCACAGGCTTCAACCTCCCTTCCGCCGGACGATGGTGATGAAAATCGGCGCGCCGAGCATCGCGGTCAGAATCGACACCGGTATCTCCGCCGCGCTGATGGTGCGCGCGAGAGTGTCTACAATCATCACGAAGCACGCGCCGCAGCTGATGCACGCCGGAAGCAGCCTTGCGTGGCTGTTTCCGAACAAAAGCCTGCACACATGCGGCACCAACAGTCCCACCCAGCCGACCTGCCCGCACATTGCGACGCACGAGGCGGTCATTGCCGCGCAGCAGACGATGCACACCGCGCGCAGGCGGGGAATGTTCGTGCCGAACGTGCGCGCCTCCTCGCCCGGCAGCGGCAGCAGATTGAGCTTCCAGCGAAGAAGAAGCAGTATGCCGCAGGAAACCGCAATTGCGGGAGCGCCGAGCTTTAAGGCGCCGAAGCCCGCCGCGCTCAGGCTTCCCATCAGCCAGTAGGTGATGGCAGGCAGCTGCGACTCTGTGTCCGCTGTGAATTTGACAAGCGAGACGAGCGCGGAGAACAAAGACCCCATCATGATGCCCGAGAGAATCATCGTCGTGCGTGCGCTGCCCTTTCCGGAAAGGCACGTCAGACTCACGGCTACCATGCCGAAAAAAAACGCCGTCAGCTGCACGCCGATCAGCCGGAACCCCAGAAGCAGCGCCAATGCCGCGCCGAAGCTTGCGCCCGAGGCGACGCCGAGCGTGTCGGGTGTGGCGAGGGGATTAGCAAAGAGGCTCTGGAACACGCAGCCCGAGACGGACAGCCCCGCGCCGACCAGCGCCGCCAATAACACGCGCGGCAGCCGCATCGACCACAGAACTGCCCTTGCCTGCGCGCCGACCTCGCGCCCGAGCAGCAGCGAAACGAGGTCTCGCACGGGGACGTTCATCCGCCCAATGCAAAGGCACACGAGCGCGCACAGAACCGGCGCGATCAGAAACACAACCAGCTGCCACAGACGCAGGCTGCCGGGAATCGGCTGTTTTTTCATGCTTCCTCCTGAGAAACAAAAAGACCGTATCCCTGAACAGGATACGGCTTGCCCGCCCATGCACGCACGGCGGAAAAACGCATCGCTTTCGCCGCAAGGCAGGAACGTCGATCATTCCCGGATTTTGGCGTCAGGGAGCGGGGGGTGTTAAATTTAGGCTTCGCTTTCGTAGATGTTGCCGGAGTACATGGTCTTCGCGCTCACGCCGGGGAGTCTGCCGAGCTTGCCGGTGAGGGCATTGATGGCGTCCTGCGGCGCTTCGATGGCGACGGAGATGATATTGATGGCGCGCGCGCGGTAGGGGATTCCCATCCTGCCGAGGATATAGGGCGCAAACTCGTGCAAAAGTGCGTTGACACCCGCAACGTCGCTGCCCGCCTCTAAAATCATACTGATAACCGCTACTCTTGTCTGCATGGTACGTCCTCCGTTTTTTCTATCGTACCACGTGCCTGCGACCCTTGTCAACCGGCAGGCGCAAATTCTTAGGGTGTATTCTTCCAACTCCCAACGAACCCGGACAGCGGACCTTTTCACGCTGCGCTGCACCATTTTTCCTTGAAATACGTCAGTATTCCTGCGAAAAAATGTCTTGCTCAGCGTAAAAATTCCTCGCTGCCGGTCACATTAGGAGTTGGAAGAATACACCCTAAAATGCACTTGCGTTTCGCGGGGGAATCTGCTATGATGCTGGTATACATACCATAAAATGTGCCACGCTCCCTTGCAGAAGGCGACGCCTTCTGCAATCCCTCCCTGAGCAGCCCCGCCTGAAAACGGGCGGGCGGACAAGGAAAGCGAGGTATTCCATGAAGAAACGATTGTTGAGCGTGCTGCTCCTGCTCGCGCTGGCGTTTACGCTCCTGCCAACTACGGCGCTGGCGGGCAACGACTTATCGAGCTTCACCGACGCAGCAAGCATTTCCTCCGATGCGCTGCCCGCGATGCAGTGGGCGGTCGCACAGGCAATTATCCGCGGTGACAACTTCCAGCTCAACCCGCAGTCCGGCGCGACCCGCGCTTCGGCGTGTGCGATGCTCCATCGCTTCTTTGTAACCTGAATCTCTTCGGACCGGGTTTCCGATTCCTACCGGTCCTTCTTACAAGCAGGGCAGACACGAGTTTCGTGTCTGCCCGATTTTTTGTTCTGTATTTTTGTAATTACCCGTTCGTGGGGTCGTAGTTCTTGCCGAATTGTAAGTCGGTGAACTTGATCGTCGCGCTGTCCATGCGCAGCGAATGCGTGTTCTGCTTCTGCCCGGAAACAGGGACGGGCGGCGTTTCCGGCTTGGGGTCTGCGCCGACGAGCTTTTCCATGTTCTCGGAAATCGCCTCGGCAATCGACTCCGCGCTTTCGGTCGGCATGGCGACTGCGGGCGCAATGGGCTGGGCGGGCGCTTCCGGAACAACCGGCTGGACGGGCGCGCTCGGCTGGTCTGCCTGCCAGTCATACGGCTTTGCGCGCACAACCTTCTGCTGCGGCATCACCTGCGGGGCAGAGAGCGTCAGGTCTCTCGACTTGAGCTTTTCCAGCAGCTCGAGATGTCCCTTGATGTCCTGCTCGATCACGTCGATGAAATTGAGCGCAGTCTTCTTCGCATCGTCGAGCCGCGTCTGCTCTTCGGCAAGCTCCTTTTTGAGATCGTCGCTCTGCGAGCGGAGCGTCGTCTCCGCGCCTGCGACAATCGTTGCGCTGCGCGACTGCGCCTCTGCAATCATGCGGTCGCACTGCGCCTGCGCCTGCGCCATCTGCTGCTTCATCGCAGCTTCCTGCCCGCGGTACTCCTCGAGCTTTTCGACCAGGACCTTCATCTTGGACTTGAGCACGGAGTTTTCCTTGTAGAGCATGATGTAATCTTCGGTGAGCGGTTCGAGAAAATCGTCCACCTGCTGCATATCATAGCCGCCGAAAACGGCTTTGGAGAAGGTTTGCTCCTGAATTTCCTGCGGTGTAAACATACGGTTTCTCCTTTCCGGGTATTACAGGTACAGACCGTTGTTTTCCAACTCGTCGATCAGATCGCCGACAATGTCCACGTTGTAGGGCGTGATGATGTAGGTGCTGATGGCGATTTTCTTGATCTTGCCGTCGAGCGCGTAGGCGCAGCCGGACAGGAAATCGACCAGACGGCGGGCAACGTCCTTGTTGGTCGCCTCAAGATTGAGCACGACCGCATGCTTGCTGCGCAGATGCTCGGCAATGTCGGACACGTTGTCGAACCGGTCGGGCTTGACCAGCACCACCTGCATCTGCGCCGTGGTGTGGATGTTCACGACCTTGTTGCTGCCGGGGGTGCGGCGGGTCGATGCGCCGGAAGAAGCGGACGATGTGTCGTCTGCGTCGTCGTCCAGATCGAAGCTGGGCGCGCGGCTGGGCGCGGGCGCGGAAGAAGAGCGCGAGGCGCGCGTGGGTCTTACGTCGTCGTCAAATTCATCGAAATCGTCTTCGTCCTCGGTGTAGGGCTTCGCCAATTTCTTCAGTTCATCCATGAATCCCATAACTCTGATATCCTCCAAATAAATCTGTCTGTCAGACCTTATTATAATTTCTTGCGCCAAAAATGGCGGTGCCGACACGGACGAGCGTCGCTCCCTCGCGGATGGCGTCCGGGTAGTCGCCGCTCATGCCCATCGACAGGCAGTCCATGGACACATTATCGTATTTTTTTGCACTTATGTCAACAAAAAGATTCCGCATTTCTGCAAAATATCTGCAATTATCGCCCGGTTTTTCGCTTACGGGAGGAATTGCCATCAGCCCGTGCAGCCGCACGTGGGGATAGTCTGCCATTTCTGCCGCAATCTGGCGCGCGCCGTCGGGCGTGAAGCCGGATTTGCTTTCCTCGTTTCCGATGTTGACCTCGAGCAGAATGTCCTGCGTCACGCCAACCTTTGCCGCCTGCTTTTCGATGCACTGCAATAATTCCAGCCGGTCGACCGATTCAATCAGATCTACCACGCCGACGATGTATTTGACCTTGTTCGTCTGCAGATGCCCGATGAAATGCAGCGGCTTTCCTTCATACGCGCCCTGCGGGCGCTTTTCCTGAATTTCCTGCACGCGGTTTTCGCCGCAGCAGTCGACGCCCGCTTCAATTGCCGCGCGGACGGCAGCGGCATCGTTCATCTTTGTCGCCGCGCACAGGCGAATCTCCGAAGGGTCGCGCCCTGCCTGCCGTGCGGCTTCCGCCATGGTTTCGCGGATGACCCGGATATTTTCTGCAATGGTACTCATTTGCCCACAACCTTTCCGTCATATAGATTCTTTGCGTGAATGATGACCTCGTCGCCCGGCCAGAGGTTGGCGGTGGAGGTCTTATCAAGCTCGACGACATAGCTCTCGCCGTTGTCGTGGAGGATGGTGATCGGTTTCCAGCGCGCCGTCGCGCCTTCGAGCACATAGACGCCGGTCTGCCCGCCGTCTTCGACACGAACCGCGTCCTTGGGCACACGAAGCCCCTGATAGGAGTTGAAGACCACGTCTGCCGACTGCTGGCGCAGCAGCGTCACGTTCTGTATATACTGATTGCAGGAAAGCACAAGCAGCCGGTAGCCCGCTTCATTGTTTCCCACGCGCTCGACGGTCATGTCCATCTGATCATACACGTCGCGCGCGAACAGAAGCTGCACGCTTGCGCCCTCCTTGACGCCCTTGAGTTCGCTTGCCGGAAGCGTCGTGACATAATACCACGTGGTGCCGCGGATGAGCTTTCCGATCGCGTTTTCCGGAACGGACTCGGGCGTAACGGCGTTGTAGTCCTGCGCGGTCATGGTCTGCAGCTTCTCCGGTGTCAGGACGCTTTCATATCCGTCTGCCACGCCGGAGTAGGTTCCGGCGTGGTCGGCGGTGATGGCACGGGTGTCGGTCGCCGCTTGAGCTTGCAGGCGGGTCAGCTCGTCCTGTACGGTTTCCAATTGCGTATGGATGGTCTCACTGTCTGTGTCGTTGGTCAGCCGGCGCAGCACCAGCCCCTTGAGCTCGGGGGATAAATCCTGTGCGGAGTTCATGTCGCGCCGCGCGGTGAATTTTGCAAGCGAGAGCAGATCGCTTGCGATTTCCTCATCCAGCGCCGCCTGATCGGCAAGGCTCGACGAGGCGCTGTAGGCGTATTGCAGCTGCGTCAGCTGCTCCTGCAGAGCCTGGATTCGTGTCTGCCGCTGCTGCGCGCCGTCGGTCAGATAGCCGGTGGCGACCGCCTCGTTTGCGGATACATGCGCGCCCTCGGCGCAGGTGATGACGGTGATGTCATAGGCGGAGGTCAGAACCTCCTCGTCGCGCACAAGAAAGCCTGTCGTGTAGCAGCCCGCGCCTGCCTCGTATTCAATGACACTTGCTGTGGTCAGCGGCTCTGTGAGCGAGGAAACCACGTTGTAGCCGAAATAGGCGGCGATGGCAGCGATGAAAATCCAGAGAATGACGGTGGTGTAGTGTTTGCCCTGCTTCATGGAAACTCCTTTCCACCAGAAGGAAAGAAAAACTTTAGCAGCAACGAGCCTTTCGACAAGAAGCCTCGGCGGATCTTTTCCGCTAAGGCTGCGCTGTTGCTATTGCAACTCCTCCTGGCTCAGGCGCAGCGGCACCGACGGCGTGATGGTCGAGACCGCGTGTTTGTAGATCATTTGCTGCCTGCCTTCGGAAAACAGCACAATGACGAATGGATCAAAGCCCGTAATCACGCCGCGCATCTGAAAGCCGTTGACCAGAAAGACGGTCAGCGGCGTGCGCTCTCTGCGCGCCTGATTGAGAAATACATCCTGATAAGTTTCGGTACGTTGCATAGGTATGTCTCCTTCTTTTTCGGAAGCATCGGGGCTCCCTTTTTATTTTTGGATACCCATATCGTACCATTTTTCTTACGCGAAAAAAGGAATATACGCGCACGCCTGCCGGAAAACGGCTGCAAAATCCGGCTCGCGCGGCTGCAGAATCCAATGAATCTGCTCGTTGCGGCGCAGCCAGGTGAGCTGGCGCTTGGCATAGTTGCGCGAACGCTGCTGCACCAGCGCCGTCGCGGCATGGACATCGCCGCCCGCTGTCAGGCAGTCGACGTATTCCTTGTAGCCGATTGCCTGCATGGCGGTCGCCGCCGGGGAAATGCCGGAGGCAAGCAGCGCACGGATTTCGTCCAGCAGTCCGTCCTGCAGCATGCGCTCGACGCGCAGGTCGATGCGGTCATATAAATCCTGCCGGTTTTCAAAGCTTAAGCCAATCCACACCGCCTCGTGCTTCGGCGGCAGAAGCTTTGTTTTCCGGTTGTGTTCAGAAATTGTTTCGCCGGTTTCCAGATAGACCTCCAGCGCCCGGATAATCCGCCGTTTATCCGACGGGTGAAGCCGCGCGCCCGCTTCGGGGTCAACCTCTTTGAGGCGCGCAAGAAGGGGCTCGATGCCCGATTGACGCGCCTTCGCTTCCAGCGTTTCGCGCATGCCGGTCGAAGGGCAGGGGGCAAAGCTGCGCCCGAGCAGCAGGCTGTCGGCATAAAGCCCCGTTCCGCCGCACACGACGCAGGTTTTCCCGCGCGACAAAATATCCTGCAGCACCGGCTCTGCCAGCTCGACGTATTTTCCGACGGAAAAATCCTCGCCGGGGTCTGCGACGCCGATCATATGGTGCACCACGCCCTGCATTTCCTCCAGCGTCGGCGCGGCGGTGCCGATTGCCATGCCGCGGTAGATCTGCATGGAGTCGCAGGACAGCACCTCGCCGTCATATGCTTTTGCCAGCTCGACCGCGAGCCTTGTCTTGCCGGACGCGGTCGGACCCGCGACGCAGATGATTTTTTCCACGGATCTGCCGCCTCCTTGAAAAGTAGAAATCGAAATCAGGTGCGCTTGAACTGCTTTTCCAGTTCCTTTCGGGTCAGCTCAATGCACACGGGACGCCCATGCGGGCAGTATTTGATGTCGTCGCGGGACAAAACCTCGCGCACCAGCGCCTCGCGCTCTTTGGGTTCGGTGTGCCAGCCTGCCTTGATTGCCGCCTTGCACGCCATGGTGTGCAGCAAATTGTCGCGCAGGTCAGATTCCGACGGGCGCTTGCCGGTGAGCAGGTCCTCCGCGAACGCTTCCAGCGCCGCGCAGGCATCGTCCGGCGAAAGGTCTGCCGGGACCTGACGCAGCACAAGCTGCCAATCCGAAAACTCCGACACATCGAAGCCGAGCGACTGCAGAAGCGGCAGATTTTCCAGCACTGCCTGCGCCTCCGGCTTGGTTAACTGCACCGGCACGGGCTGCAGCAGAAGCTGCGGCATGACGGGGTGGGTTTCGGACTTTAATTTCTCAAACAGTACACGCTCGTGCGCGGCGTGCTTGTCGATGAGCAGCAGGCTCTCGCCCTGCTCGACCAGAATGTAGGTGTCCATCGTCTCGCCGATGACGCGGAAAGAGACCTCCTGCATGGAAAGCGTCTGCTGTGCGGGCGCTTCCGGCGGAAGCTGCGCGGGTTCCGGCTCCGCCTGCTTTTCAGACGGGCAGACCTCGACCGGGCGCTCCTCGCGCAGCAGCGGCAGCGTCACGGGAATGTGTTCTTCCGGCTCCGTGGGAGCTGCCGGCACCGGCGGTTTTTCCGGCGCGGCGTTTCGCGCGGGAACCTGCACCGGGGAGGCAAGCGCGGCGGATAAATACGACGGCTCGTCGACAAAGACCGAAACGGGCTTTGCTGCCGGGCGGATGACCTGAGAGAAGGGATTGACCTCGGGCGCGCTTGCCGTGCGGCGGAATTCTTCTGCCGGCATAGTCCGGAACGCATCCTGCTTGGAAGCGCTGCCGCCGGACGAAAGGCTCTGCGCGATGGCGTCGTGCTTCGATGTGGGCAGCTGGACAGCAGGTCTGCCGGGCGCTTTGTTGAGCGCTGACAGAACCGCATAGTGGACCGCGTCGAACGCGCCGCGCTCAGATAAAAATTTGACCTCGGTCTTTGCCGGGTGAACGTTCACATCCACCGCCTGCACCGGAAGGTCCAGCTCCAGCACGCACGCGGGAAAGCGCCCGACCATGAGCTGATTCTTATACGCCTGCTCCAGCGCAGACGAGAGAAGCTTCGATTTGATAAACCGGGAATTGACGAAAAAATACTGATACGAGCGGTTGCCGCGCGTGCAGGTGGGCTTGGTGACAAAGCCGCGCACCGTGAACTGCTCCCAGTTGCCGTTGACCTCGACCATGCTGTTAGACAGCTCCCTGCCGAAGACGGTGTAGATGGCGCTCATGCGGTCGCCGGAGCCGGAGGTGGAGAGCTGCTCGGCGCCGTCCTTTAAAAACTGGAAGGCAATTTCCGGGTGCGACAGCGCCTGCTGCTGCACGGCAAGAAACACGGCGGACGCCTCCGCCTGGTCGGATTTCATGAACTTCATGCGCGCGGGGGTGTTATAAAACAGGTCGCGCACCAGAATCGTCGTGCCCTCCGGGCAGCCTGCGGGCGCTTCCTGCGTGACCTGCCCTGTGTCCAGATGCAGGCTCACGCCGGGGCTGTCTTCCGCCTTGGTCAGAAGATCAATCCGGCTGACCGCCGAAATGGCGGCGAGCGCTTCGCCGCGGAAGCCGAGCGTCGAGATGGCGGCAAGGTCGTCTTTGCTGCGGATTTTGCTGGTCGCGTGACGCAGAAACGCCGTGCGCGCGTCCTCGGGCGCCATGCCGCAGCCGTTGTCGGAAATGCGGATGAAGGTCATACCGCCGTTCTGGATTTCGATGGTGACGCGCGTTGCGCCCGCGTCAATGGCGTTTTCCACCAGTTCCTTGACGACGGAGGCGGGGCGTTCAACGACCTCGCCTGCGGCAATCAGGTCCGCAACGTGGGAGCTGAGCTGGACAATTTTCGGCATGGAAACCTCCTTTTACAGGTTCAGAAGACCAAAGGACATGGCGTTGATCAGCGCGTGCAGCGTAATGGGAGCCCAGATGGTGCCGGCTTTTTCATAGACCCACGCCAGCGCGACAGACGCCGGAATATATGGCAGACAGCTGAGCAGGATGGACAAAAACGGATGGAGCCCAAAATACTGCCAGTTGTGCATGAGCGTAAAAAGCAGCGCCGAGACGATGTAGGCAAGCACGCGCGACGCCGGGCGGATGGTCCCAAAGACCACGCCGCGCACAAGCGTCTCTTCGATTACCGGCGCAAAGACGACGCTCACGGCGAGCATCACATACCGGTTTTCAAAAATCAGATCGTTCAGCGTCTCATTATTATAAATGGTAAACTGCCCGGCAAGCAGCCGCTCGAGCGCCTGAATTGCCCACGTGCCCGCGTAATACAGGACAAAGCCCAGAATCAGCGCCTGCACGAAGTTCCAGAAGCCGGAGCCGAAGAACCGCTGCAGCAAAAAATTGCGGAAGACGAGCAGCACGAACAGCAGGTTGATCGAGAAATAGACGATGTTGATCGTCAGCGCCGAGAGACTCAGGTGCAGCAGCGCCGCGGCATATTGAATGCCGGCGCTCAGCAGCACCAGATAAAACGGCAGGTAGCACCAGCCGGCAATTGCCTCTGCGCGCGAAAGCCCGCGCCCGAGCGAATAATAGGATTTTGCCATGGACGGCGCTCCTTTCATAATGGGAAACTCGGATGAAACAACCGAGCGTATTCGGCGAGAGATTTTGGCACAAGGCAAGGTTGAAAAGTGAAGGAATACTTTGTGTATTTCGAGCTTTCCAACCGCGGCGTTGGACCAAAAGATCCGGCGAAGACCGAAGGGCGTTTCATCGGAGGGTCCCTGGTCAAAGCAGCTGCTTGAGCTGATAGAGAACGTTCATCGCCTCGATGGGCGTGAGGGTTTCAACCTGAATGGCAGCAAGCTTTTCGCGGATGGCATCCGCCTGCAAATCCATAAGGCTGACCTGATCGGAGGTCTGCTTCTGGATGGCAGGCGCTTTCGGCGCGCCGGACTCGAGCTCTTTCAGGACGGCTCTTGCCCTTGCGATGAGCTTGTCGGGAAGACCGGCTAATTTCGCCACCTCGACGCCGTAGCTGTCGTCCGCCGCGCCGGGGACGATTTTGCGCAGGAAGATCATGTCGCCCTGCCGCTTCTTGACGGCAATGTTGAAGTTCCGGATTTCGGCAATCTCCTGCTCCATGGACGTCAGCTCGTGGTAGTGCGTGGCAAAAAGCGTCTTCGCGCCGAGCTTTTTGGGGTCGACCGCGTACTCTAAAACCGCTCTGGCAATTGCCATGCCGTCGAAGGTCGACGTGCCTCTGCCGATTTCATCGAGAATCAGAAGAGACCTTGGCGTTGCGTTTTTGAGGATATCTGCCACCTCGTTCATTTCCACCATGAACGTCGACTGCCCCGAAGCTAAATCGTCGGAGGCTCCGATGCGGGTGAAGAGCTTGTCGACAATGCCGATGCGCGCGCTTGCCGCAGGCACGAAGCTTCCCATCTGCGCCATGAGGACAATCAGCGCCACCTGACGCATGTAGGTGGATTTGCCCGCCATGTTGGGGCCCGTGATGATTGCCGCGCGGCAGCCGTCTGCGCCAAGGACCGTGTCGTTCGGAACGAAGAGCGTGTTTTTGAGCATCTGCTCGACGACCGGGTGCCTGCCCTGCGTGATGCGGATTTCATCCGAAAGATCGACCTCGGGGCGGCAGTAGTGGTTGTGGACGGCGGTGCTTGCAAAGCTGCAAAGCACGTCCAATGCAGCGATTGCCTGCGCGGTTTTCTGCACGCGCTGCGACTGCTCGGAAACTCTGGCGCGCAGCTGCGTGAAAATTTCGTATTCCAGTGAGACAATCCGGTCCTTCGCGCCGAGAATCGTCGACTCTAGTTCTTTGAGCTCCTGCGTGATATAGCGCTCGCCGGTCGATAAGGTCTGCTTGCGAATGTAGTGGTCGGGGACCAGATTCAGCTGCCCCTTCGCAACTTCGATATAGTAGCCGAAGACGCGGTTGTAGCCGACGCGCAGGTTCCGGATGCCGGTTGCTTCTTTTTCGCGCGCCTCAATGGCGGTGAGCATGCCGGTGCCGCCGTTCTGAATTTCGCGGAGCTTATCGAGCTCCTCGTTTGCGCCGGGGCGAATCATGCCGCCCTCGCGCAGAACAAACGGCGGCTCGTCGACAATCGTTTTTTCGATGAGTTCCTTTAAATCCTGCAAGGGGTCGAGCTGCTCATAAATTTCCTGTAATAGAGGCGCCGTCAGCGTTTGCAGCCGGTCGTGAATCGCCGGAAGCGTCGACGCGCCCTGCGCCAGACAGACCAGATCCCGGCAGTTTGCCGTGCCGGTGACGATGCGCGCCATGACGCGCTCGTAGTCCGACACCTCGCGCAGAGAAAGCCGCAGCTCCTCGCGGTCGATCGTTTTGTCGACCAGCTCCTGCGTGGCGGCAAGCCGCCGCCCGATTTTCGAGGGGCTGAGAAGAGGTCTCTCCATCCACGAGCGAAGCAGCCGCCCGCCCATGGCAGTTTTCGTCTGGTCGAGAACGCCGAGCAGGCTCCCTTTTTTCTCCTTCGAGCGCATCGTCTCGGTCAGCTCGAGGTTGCGCCGGGCGGTCAGGTCCAGTCCCATGAACTTGCCCGCGACGTAAAAGTCGAGCGCGCGGATGTGCGGCAGTTCGTTTTTCTGCGCGTCTCGCAGCGCGCACAAAAGCGCGCCCGCGGCGATGACGATCTCATCGTGCCCGGAAAGCCCCAGCGCCTCCTGCGTTTTTTCAAACTGCGACTCAACCGCCGCCTTGCAAAGACTCAGATCGAACTGGTGCTCCCGGCTTCTTCCCATGCAGCAGCCGAGCCTGTCGGTCGCGACGCTGCGGATTTCCCGGATACGTTCCTCGCTCCCGCCGAGCAGCAGCTCCGTGGGGCTGAAGCTGCCCAGCTCGTTGCAGACGGCTTCCTGCGCGTCACAACCTTCAAAATACGTGGCGCTGAACGAGCCTGTGGAAATATCGCAGAACGCCGCGCCGTAGCGGTCGCTTCCTGCATAGACGCAGGCGTAGTAGTTGTTTTTCGACTCGTCGAGCATCGAGCTTTCGGTCACGGTGCCGGGGGTCACGATGCGGATAATGTCGCGCTTGACAAGACCCTTTGCGAGCGCCGGGTCTTCCATCTGCTCGCAGATGGCGACCTTGTAGCCCTTCTGGACGAGACGGGCAATATAGCTCTCGGAGGAATGGAACGGCACGCCGCACATGGGCACCTTGTCTTCGGGCGCCTTGTCCTTGGCGTGGTCGCGGCTGGTGAGTGTGAGATCCAACTCCCTGGATGCAATGCGCGCGTCCTCGTCGAACATCTCATAGAAATCGCCCAGACGGAAAAAGAGAATGCAGTCGGGATTGCGCTCCTTGACGGTGCGGTATTGCTGCATCATGGGCGTAAGCTCAGCCATGAAAGTACCTCCGGTTTTGTGTGGAATCAGTGGATGATGGTTTGCAGAAAATGGTCAGTCGGAGACCTCGCCGACGAGGCTCCATGTGGTGCAGCCGGTGATTCTGGCGTTGATAAACTGCCCGATCAGGCTGTCCGGACCCGGCAGGCGGACGAGCCGGCCGCCCTCGGTGCGGGCGGTAAGATTATCTCCCTCGCGCCCGTCAACCAGAACCTTCATGGTTTTGCCGACGTAGCCCTGGTGAATTTCCTGCGAAATCCGGTTCTGGACCGTACAGAGCCGGTCGAAGCGGCGGCTTTTTTCCTCTTTCGGCGTGGGGTCTTCCATCTTCGCCGCCGGTGTTCCGCCGCGCGGGGAGAAGATGAAGGTGAAAAGTGCGTCGTAGCGGACCTTTTCAATGAGGCTGATCGTGTCTTCGAATTCTTCCTCGGTCTCTCCGGGGAAGCCGACAATCACGTCGCTCGTCAGAACAAGGTCGGGCATGACCGATCTTCCGTAGTCGACCAGCTCCAGATACTGCGCGCGGTTATAGTGCCGGTTCATGGTCTTGAGGACCCGGTCGTTGCCGGACTGGAAGGGCAGGTGGAACTGGTTGCAGATCTTGTCGTGGCTGGCAATCGTGTCGAAGAGCTTTTTGGAGGCGTCTTTGGGGTGGCTCGTCATGAAGCGCAGCCAGAAATCGCCCGGAAGCTCGGCAAGGCTTGCCAGAAGGTCTGCAAAGTCGACCCCGCAGTCCAGGTCCTTGCCGTAGGAGTTGACGTTCTGCCCGAGAACGGTGATGTCCTTATAGCCAGCGGCGATGAGACCCTTGACCTCTTCGATGATCTCCTCGGGGCGTCTCGAGCGCTCGCGCCCGCGCACGTAGGGGACGATGCAGTACGAACAGAAATTGTTGCAGCCGTACATGATCGAGACCCACGCCTTGAGGTTCGAAGCGCGGACGACGGGGATGCCCTCTGCGATATTGCCTGCGGAGTCGTCGACGGCAAAAATGCGCTTGCGCTTCGTCAGCACCGACTGCAGAAGCTCCGGAAAGCGCCAGAGCTGGTGGGGATTGAAGACGCCGTCGACGTGGTGGTAGCTGTGCTTGATTTTGTCGACCACAGCGGGCTGCCCCATCATGCAGCCGCAGAGGAAAATTTTCTGCGCCGGATGGCGGTTTTTCGTATGGACCAGCGCGCCGACGTTGCCGTAGACGCGCGTCTCGGCGTGCTCGCGGATGGCGCAGGTGTTGATGACGATACAGTCCGCGCCCTCCTCGGTGTCGGACATGCGGTAGCCGCACTCGCGCAGCATGCCGCGGATGCGCTCGGAATCCGCCTCGTTCTGCTGGCAGCCGTAGGTATCGACAAAGGCAAGGGGCGTGCGCCCCTGCGTATTCCAGTAGCTTGCGATTTCGTGGCAGATTGCCGACTGCCGGTTCAGCTCCTCCTGGGAGATCACAGTGGTTTGACGTTCCAAAGCAGATTCCTCCGATTTTTGATTCCGATTGATGTAGCACATTATTATAGCACAAAGCGCGTCTGTTTTCCACAGGCGGCTCCCAAAAAAATGCCGAATTTGCAGGTATTATACCAGAAAACCCGGCGCATTTCAACGAAAAAACCGGACCATGCCGCGCAAAGGCGGCATTTGCGCAACAATTCACAAATTGTTTACGCTGTGCAAAGCCCCGTGTCGTTGCAAAACCGGGGGGCTTGTGGTAAACTGTAGCAGATCATTTCCGGCGTGAACGTTTCGATTTGCCGGAAAAATTGCGATTGTCAGAAATGCCGCGCAGGCGGCAGGAGGAAGAACAGCTATGAAAAAGTGTATCCATTGCGGCGCGGAGGTGCCGGAGGAAGAAGCGGTCTGCCCCGCGTGCGGGCAGAGCGTGACGGAAGAAGCGCAGACCAGCGAAAATCAGCAGGCACAGCCGGAAACCGAAAAGGGTCCGGAAACGGACGAGGATACCTGCGAAGAAAAAACCGATCCGCAGGAGGACGGCGCGCAGGAGCCTGCGGCAGAAACGCCCGCAGCGGCTGCGCCCGCGCAGAAAAAGCCGCCCGTCTGGGTCTGGATTGTGGGCGCGCTGGCGGTCGTCGCGATTGTCGCGGCAATTCTCATTACCGGGAAAAAGGATCAGACGTCGCCTGCGGACGAGCCGCAGACCGGCGTGACGGAGCAGACCGAAGAGGAACCGGCGGCGGAAGACGGGACACAGGACTTCGTCTCCTACACTGCGACCGAGGACCAGCTCACCGACGAGGTGCTGGCGCGCGTCGTTGCCAGCTGCGGCGGTAAGGAACTGGACAACCGGATGCTCGATTTTTACTACTGGCAGCAGTATTACACGTTCGCCAACAACTACGGCGCGTATCTGAGCTATCTGATGGACACGTCGAAGGGACTCGACGAGCAGGCGTACAGCGACACCGAGACCTGGCAGCAGGCGTTTTTGACCGGCGCGGCAGACATGTTCCATTCGATCACGGCGCTGAATCTGGAGGCGGACGCGGCGGGGTTCGAGCTGAGTGAAGAAGATCAGGCACAGCTTGACGCGATTGCACAGAGCCTTGATGCGACGGCAGACTATTATGGCATGGAAAGCGGACTTGCATATTTGCAGGCGTCGTTCGGACCCAAGGCGACGGTCGAGGACTATGTGGCGTTTGCACGCGACAATCTGCGCGCCTCGCGCTATCTTGAAAAGCTGATGGACGAGATGGAGTTTACCGACGCGGAAATCAGCGACTACTATGATCAGAACGCCGACACCTACGCGGAAAACCGCGTGGAAAAGATCGACAAGCCCATGGTAAATGTCCGCCACATTCTCGTCATGCCTGCCGAGAAGAACGAGGACGGCACATACACCGACGAAGCGTGGGCAGAAGCCGAACAGAAGGCGCAGGAGCTGCTGGACAGCTGGAAGGCGGGAGAGGCGACCGAGGAATCGTTTGCTGCGCTGGCAAACGAAAACTCCGAGGACCCCGGCAGCAGCACCAACGGCGGACTCTACGAGGATGTGTACCCCGGTCAGATGGTCGACAGCTTTGACGCCTGGTGCTTTGACGAGGCAAGACAGCCTGGCGACACCGGCATTGTGAAGACCGACTACGGCTATCATGTCATGTACTTCGTTTCGAAGGGCGAGGAGATCTTCTGGTTCGAGACGGCAAAGGGCGACCTCCTTTCCGAGCGCGCGGCAGACCTTGAGGATGCTCTGCGCGAAAAGTATCCGATGGAGCTGACGCTTGAGAACGCGGCGATTTTCGACGTGCAGGCGGAAGACCGCGCGGCTGCAAACGCAGCGGCAGAAGAGGCGGCGCAGAGCGAGACTGCTTCCGACGAAGCAGGCGATACACAGGAGGCAGCCGCCGAAGGCACGCAGGAAGCGGCGAACGAATAAGCCCTTGCGCAAAACAGGAGGCGGTAGTGGATGAAAAGAAAACTGCTGTTTTTTGTAAATCCCCAGGCGGGACACTCTGAAATCCGGGGAAGCCTCATGCAGGTGATTCAGATTTTTACGGCGGGCGGCTATGAAGTAACCGTCCACCCTACCAGCGCGCCGCGCGACCTGACACGGCAGATTGCCGAACGCGCCGCCGGATATGACCTCGTGGTCTGCACCGGAGGCGACGGCACGCTCAACGAGGCGGTGTCGGGGCTCATGCAGCTGCCGCCGGCGGACCGCCCGCCGCTCGGTTATATTCCGGGCGGAACGGTCAACGATGTCGCCAAGACGCTGGGGCTGAGTCTGGACCCGATTCTTGCGGCGCAGGATATCGTGACGGGCAGAGAGTTTCCGATTGACATCGGAGCCTTCGGCAAGGACCGCTGGTTTGTCTATGTCGCGGCGTTCGGGCTGTTTACGGGCGTATCGTATCAGACACCGCAGGAGGACAAGCAGGTGCTCGGAAGGCTGGCGTATTTTCTCCATGGTGTCAAGGCGCTCGGCGAGGTCAAGCCGATTCACGCGCGCGTGGAATTTGAGAATCAGGCGCTGGAGCTGGACGTTCTCGACGGGCTGGTGTGCAGCACGACCTCGGTCGGCGGCGTTCTGGCGCTCGACAGTCTCGGCATCAGCCTCAACGACGGGCAGTCGGAGTTGCTTTTGGTGCGCGATATCAAGAATCTGATCGATTTCAACAACGTCAGCACCGCGCTTTTGAAAAGTGATTTCCGCGAGAACGAGAACATTGTCTCGAAAAAGGTCCGGCGCGTGCATTTTACGTTCGACACCCCGGTCGACTGGTCGCTCGACGGCGAGTACGGCGGGACGGTCACAGATGTGGAGATTGTCAACCATCAGCGGGCGGTGAATATCATCGTTCCGCGATAGGAATAGGGTTTGGGGGGCGGCGAAAGCCGCCCTTCTTTTTTTATTTTTGCTGCCGGGCGCGGCAGCAGGAGGCTTTTTCTGCTGCTAAGCGTGGCGGCAGGGCAAGTTTTTGGCTGGACCCGTGGTCCAGGGATCAGGGGTTGACTGGCAGT
>DPCD01000025.1:0-7055 GCA_003516765.1 Clostridiales bacterium
GCGTGGGACCGCGGCGATCTGGAAACGCTGCAGAAATTCTTCGGCTACACCGTCTCCAACACCAAGGGAAAGCCCACCAATTCCGAGTTTATCGCCCTCATCGCAGACAAGCTGCAATTGCAGCTCAAAAATGGCCGACCCTGCTAATCCTGCATTGTGGCATGGTTGAAAGAACCCTCCGGTTCATCGGACAATGGTCCGACGCCGGAGGGTTTTCTTATGCTGCAAAGCAGAATTTATCCGGAAAATGCCATAAAATTTAGTAAATTATTTGTACGAAGGTGAAAGCGAACAGCCTAAATAATGACGCCTATTTGGGAGAAGTTAAAAGAAAATACGCAAATTTACTAAATAATTGTCTATATTCGACAAAGAAACTGAGGATAATTTAGAATAGTAAAAGTAAATTATAGCTTGAATATAGTAAAATACACGCGTATAATGTGAACCAAGAGAGAAAGAAAACACGCCAGAGAAAGCGCGAAGTTGATAGTGGGAGGGTGCATATGGATTTTATACTTTCCGATGAGCAAATCAAAACCTGGTGCGGATATTTGCCGGAGGAGGTCAAGCAGCGCAAGGATCTGAACGCAGAGCTGCATGTGCTGGACGAGCCGGAGGAGTTGTACCGGCATGTTGCGGATCTGATGGCGGAGGAACTGATTGCCCACAACAAGGCGGGGCAGATCACCAAATGGATTATCCCCGCAGGACCGATTGAGCAGTGGGATCATTTTATTGAGCGTGTCCATGCCGAGCGCATCAGTATGAAAAACCTCTGGATTTTCATGATGGACGAGTTCCTGGACTGGGAGAGCCGCCCGCTGCCGGAGGACAGCGTCTATGGAAGCCTGCATGCGGTGATGAAGCGCGTGTTCGCGCGCATTGACCCGGAGCTGATGTGCCCGCCGGAGCAGATTATTTTCCCGGACCCGCAGGATCTGGACGCTTATGACAATAAAATCGAAGAGCTGGGCGGCATCGACACCATCTGGGCGGGCGTCGGCTGCAAGGGACTGATTGCGTTCTGTGAAGCGCCGCATTCGCGCTATTACCGCATCAGCCAGGAGCAGTTCAAAAACTCCAAAACGCGCATTGTCGAGCTGAACGAGGACACGCTGGTCGCGCTCTCGCAAAGACGCTGGGGCGGATACTACGACATGATTCCGCCGAAGGCTGTGACGCTCGGCATGAAGGCGATTTTGTCCTCCCGGCGCATTGTGTGCATTCTGCGCTGCGGCTCCTGGAAGCAGACGGTGCTGCGCATTATGCTCTTCTGCAAGCAGACGACGCTGGAATACCCGGTGACCTTCGCGATGAAGTATATTCCGGAGCGCGTCATTTTCTGCGACGAGCAGACGTTGGATCATCCGCTTTGCAGGCTATGAGGCGCGTATGATGCACAAAACACCAAAAGCAATTGTATTCAATAAGCATGGCGTGGGGCATATGGCGCGCGTGGAACACTTTCCGAAGCCAGGCGAAACGCTGCGGGCGCTGGAGTGGAAGTTCGGCGAGGACGCAGGGAAGGGCACAAACGTCGCCATGGTGCTGGGGCTGCTCGGCATTGAAACCGCGTTTGTCTGCAAGGTCGGCAGAGACCACGAAGGAGAGCTTGGCGTGCAATGGCTGCAAAGCGTGGGCGTGGATGTGACGCACTTTCAGCTGGACGCGGCGCTTCAAACGGATGTCGGGCTGGTCATCACGCAGACGGACGGGGAAAACGTCATCATCGGAAGCCCGGTGCACGCCTGCTACAGCACGTTCGCAGACGTTCGGCAGGCAATCGACGATTTTGAAGGTGCAGCGTATTTTCTGACCGGCTTCGAAATTGATCAGGAGCTGCCGCTGGAGGCTTGTCGGTATGCAAAGTCCAAGGGCATGCAGACGCTGCTCAATCCCAGTCCGCTTGTAAAAATTCCGGAGCAAACGCTGGAGTATGTCGATTATCTGTTTGTCAACGAGATTGAAGCGGCGCAGCTCGCCGGGATGCAGGCGCTCGGAGAAAACTGGCAGGCGGCAATGGAACAGATTCTGGCGCGGTACAAGCCGAAGCATGTGCTGATGACGCTCGGCGCAACGGGCTGTGCGGTCGGAAGCGCCGGGAGAATCAGCTTCTGCCCATCCTATCGGGTCAATGTCGTTGATACCATCGGCGCAGGGGACGGCTTTATGGCGGCGTTTACAGCCGGTTTGAGCTGGGGCATGGACTGTGTGGAGGCTGCGGACTGGGCAAACCGCTACAGCGCAGTTGTTGTGAGCAGGAAAGGCTCGATTCTGTCCTATCCGACGCTCAAACAGGTTCGGGAGCTGTCGCGGGGATTACAGAAGAATTTGACGAAAGAAGGAGCATGATGAGATGTATTATGAAACACTGATACTGGGACTTGTGATGGGCTGTATTTATACAGCAACAGCACTTGGTGTCAACATTATCTACGGCATTATGAAAATCGTCAACTGGGCGAGCGGACAGCTGCTGATGATTGCGATGTTTATCGTCTGGGGCGCGGTGACGCTGCTGGGCATCAACCCGTACCTGACGCTTCTGATTGTTGTTCCGGTGATGTTCGGCTTTGGCTATCTGTTCCAAAGCGCAGTAATCAAACCGCTGTATCTGCGCGAGCGCGCAGATTCCAACCCGGTGGGTCTTCTGCTGGTCACGGCAGGTCTCGGCATTGCGCTGGAAAACATCATGCTGATGATCTTCCAGTCCACGCCGCACAGCGTCTCGATGGACATTTCGCTCAACTATGTGGACATCGGCTTCGGACGGAAAATCAGTCTTGTCAAGCTCATTGGCGCAGGCATTGCGCTGGTAACGGTTCTGGCGCTCTGGTTCTTCATGAACAAGACCTACTCCGGTCGCGCGCTGCGCGCAACCTCGCAGGACCGTGAATCCGCGCAGCTTATGGGCATCAACGTGCTGCAATGCTATAACCTCGCGTTTGGTCTTGGCTGCGGTCTTTGCGGCATCGCGGGTGTGATTTTCTCCACATTCTACACCATCACGCCGGCGGTCGGCGCCACCATCGGCAGCAAGGCGTTTATCATCCTTGTTCTGGGCGGCAAGGGCTCGATCGGAGGCTGCCTGATCGCAGGCTTGATCATAGGACTGGTCGAAGCATTCGGCGGTCTGGTGTTTGACTCGTACATTGCGCAGATTCTGTGCTTTGCCATTTTCGTACTGGTTCTGTACTTCAAGCCGTCCGGACTGTTCGGCAAGAGCGCATCGTAAGAAGGGGGGACTGACAGATGAAGAAGCTCAGCAAACCGGTTCTGACAAGAATCATCGTTTACGCGTTGCTGGTTCTGGCGCTGCTGGTCGTGGCGCAGTTCCTCAACAGCTATTTCCTGCAAATCATTATTTACATCTTCATGTTCGCCTATTTTGCCTCCGCGTGGAACATTCTCAGCGGCTTCGCCGGGCAGTTTTCCCTCGGACACGCCATCTTCATCGGCGTCGGCGCCTACACCTCGACGATTCTCTATGTGCAGTATGGCGTTTCGCCCTGGATCGGCATGCTCGCCGGCGGTCTGCTTGCCGCGATTCTGGGTGTGATCATCGGTCTTCCGTGCTTCAAGCTGCAAAGCACCTACTTCACGCTGACGACCATTGCGCTGGCAAACATCATGCTGCTTGCCGTGCAGTCGATCCGCAACATCGGTCCCGTCCAGATCAATGCCGCGCGCGGCATCATGATTCCCGCCATCGACGGCAACAACTTCTGGATGATGCAGTTTGTAGACAAAAAGTACTACCTCTACATCATTCTGGTATTCCTGGGCATTCTGCTTGCCCTGTGCCAGTGGATCAAGACCTCCAAGATGGGCTATCAGCTGGCAGCGGTTGCAAACAACCAGGACGCGGCGGAATCGCTCTGCGTCAACTCCAGAATGCTCAAGCTCAAGGCAATGGCAATCAGCGCGTTCATGTGCGGCATCGGCGGCACGTTCTATGCCCAGCTGATTCTCGTCTGCAACCCCGCGCGTCTGTTTGCAGAGGCGCTGTCGGACAAGCTTGCCATCGTCGCCATGCTTGGCGGCAAGGGTCTGGTCTTCGGACCGACGGTCGGTGCGTTGATTGTGGAAAGCATTTCTCAGTTCGCGACGGCAAACTTCGCGAACGTCCAGGGGCTGAACCTGACAATTTACGGTGTGATGCTGATCGTCTGCATCCGGTTCTTCCCGGACGGCATCCTGCCGATTTTGCAGCGGCTGGTCAAGAAGATCTTCCGGAAGAAAGAGAAGGTGGCAAAATGAGTGAAATTCTGCAAATTGAACACTTATCCAAGCATTTCGGCGGTCTGAAGGCGGTCAACGATTTTTCCATGACGGTGGAAAAAGGGGAGATTCACGCGCTGATCGGACCGAACGGCGCGGGCAAAACGACGCTGTTCAATCTGGTTTCCGGCTTTCTGACGCCGAGCGCAGGCACCATCACGTTCGACGGCAAAAACGTCACCAACGACAAGCCCTATCACCTTTGCAGCAAGGGTCTGGTCCGCACGTATCAGATTGTCCAGCCGTTCCGCGGTATGACGACGCTCGACAACGTCATGGTCGGCGGCTTTACCCACACCGATCGTGTGAGTCTGGCGCGGGAGAAGGCAATGCGCGCACTGCAAATTGTCAAGCTCGACCAGAAGGCGGCGGTTCAGGCGAGAAATCTGAACCTCTGCGAACAGAAGCGGCTGGAGGTAGCGCGGGCGCTTGCCACAGAGCCGAAGCTCATTATGCTCGACGAGGTCATGGCGGGACTCAACCCGACGGAAGTTGCGGAGGTCATGGACATCGTTCTGGAAATCCGGGAGCTCGGCATTACGGTTGTGATCATTGAGCATATCATGCAGGCAGTGATGAGCATCTCCGACAACATCACGGTTCTTTCCTTCGGACAGAAGATCGCGGAGGGCGTTCCGTCGGAGATTGCGACAAACCCGGAGGTAATTTCTGTTTACCTCGGCTCGGATTATGCCATTAAGTAAAAATTTTGCCTGCACATGCAGGTGAGATAAATATGAAAGGAGAAATGAAAATGAAGAAAGCCCTTGCACTGATTCTCGCGGTTCTGATGCTCGTGTCACTGGTCGCTTGTGCCGGTCAGAATGCGGCGCAGAGCGAAACTGCAACCACCGAAACCAAGACAGAGGAAACGGCGTCTAGCACACAGGAAGCCTCCAGCGCAGCCGACGGCGATGTTGTGAAGGTTGGCGTCCTGTTCCCGTACACCGGCTCCGCTGCCGCTGTTGCAGAGGATGCACAGAAGGGCATTGAGTTCGCAGTCAGCGAAATCAATGACCGCGGCGGCATCAAGGCTCTGAACGGTGCGAAAATCGAACTCGTCTATGGCGATACGCAGTCGAACGAGGAGGCGGCCGCTTCCGAAGCAGAGCGTCTCATTTCCAAGGAAGGCGTCAGCGCGCTGCTCGGCTGCTACCAGTCGACCATCACGCTGGCAGTCCAGAACATCTGCGAGAAGTACCATGTGCCTCTGGCAATTACCTGCTCGACAAGCGATACACTGACCGAGGGCGCGAAGCCCTATTCCGTCACGATTCATGAGCAGAACGCGGATACGGTCAAGACCCACTGCCACTTCATCCAGGACATGAACGCGAAGGAGCCCGGCGCAATCACGACAGCTGCAATCCTGCGTCAGAACGACGACTGGGGTCAGGCGCTCGGCGATGGCTGGAAGGAAGGTCTGAAGGAAATCGGCGTGGAAGTCGTCGTTGACGAAGTGTTTGCAATGGACGTGACGGACCTGACCACGGTTGTCAGTAAGCTCGTCGACAAGAAGCCAGACGTTGTTCTCAATGCCTGCTACTTCCAGTCCATGGTTCTTCTGACCCAGACGATGATGGGTATGGGCTATGAGCCCAAGGCAATGCTCTGCTCGTCCTCCGGCGAAACCGACAACGACTTTATCCCCACGGTTGGCAACAACGCCGACGGCTTCTTCACCGTCTCCGGCTGGGGCGAGGACGTGCTGCTGTCCATGCCGGACAAGGCGTGGATCGGCGAAGAGTACAAGGAACTCTATGACGGCGAGCATTACACGGCGGAATCCGCTGCGGGCTGGGCCGCAGCAATGGTAGTTGCCGAGGGACTGGAAGCTGGAGCCAGCGCAGAACCCGAGGCTCTGAACGCGGCGATCCGCGGCCTGTCGATTCCCGAGGACTGCTGGTGGAACATCTATCCCTACGAAATCTCCTTCAACCAGGAGACCGGTAAGAACGAGAATGCAATCCCCGTCATGGGTCAGTTCCAGGATACCAAGATCGTCCTGACCTATCCGGAATCCATTTGCACCGACGGCATTGAGCTGGTCTTCCCCGGCTACGAGCTGTCCCCGCTTTACAAGAAATAAGACTTTTTTGCCGGCGCTCATCTGCGCTGCCGCCCTGCGGGTCATTACCCCCGACCCGCAGGGCAAACAGAAAGGAAATGACTATGCATCTTCTTGAACTGAAAAACGTCAGCGTATCTTACGACGCGGTGACAGCGCTCCAGGATTGCTCGCTGTATATCGACGAGGGCGAAATGATCAGCATCGTCGGCTCGAACGGCGCAGGAAAAACAACGACCTGCAAGGCGATTTCCGGCGTACTCGATCTCAAGGGCGGCACGGTTCTGTTTGACGGAAAGGATATCACAAAGATTCCCGGCTACGACCGCGTGGAGCTTGGCATCATCCAGTGCCCGGAGGGCAGACATCTGTTTCCGGACATGACGGTCCTTGAAAACCTGCAGATGGGCGCTTACTGCAAACGCGGCAGAAAGCTGGCGGAAAAGAACCTGAAATATGTACTCGATCTGTTCCCGATTCTTTCCGAGCGCAGCAGTCAAGCCGCCAAAACGCTGTCCGGCGGCGAGCAGCAGATGCTGGCGGTCGGTCGCGCGCTCATGAGCCGCCCCAAGGTCATCATGATGGACGAGCCGTCTCTGGGACTTGCGCCCATCATCGTCAAGGGCATTTTTGAGATCATCAAGGAGATCAACAAGCAGGGCGTGACGGTTCTGCTCATTGAGCAGAACGCCAACATGGCGCT
>DPCD01000025.1:7147-9045 GCA_003516765.1 Clostridiales bacterium
TCTTCTGATTCTCGACGAGCCGAGTCTGGGCTTGTCTCCTGTCAACGTACAGCTGGTCTTTGAAAAGTTGGAGGAAATCCGCCGCAGCGGCGTCACCGTTTTGCTTGTCGAACAGAATGTGGAAAAATCTCTGCGTAATTCTGATCGCGGTTATGCACTGGAGAACGGAAAAATTGTTCTCAGCGGTACAGGCAAAGAGCTTCTGGCTAATGACGAGCTGAAGCGCGTGTATCTCGGCATGTAAACAATTGACAATTTAATTTAGTAAATCTTTCATCGGACAATTGACTTTGTCCGTGCGTGGTGATACTCTAACTACTATAAATTTTATGAAATTATGGTGGTAAATCATGAATTTGAAAGAAATTGCGAAGGCAGCGGGAGTGTCACAGTCAACGGTCACCATGGTACTGCATGGCAGAAAAGGCGTGGGCGACGCAACCAAACAGCGTGTCGCAAAGCTGCTCAAGGAAAACGGATATGCGCTGAAGATCAGACAGCCGCAGGCAGCGAAGACCTCTTCCGAGCCGTCAAAAATCATATTCATCAAGTATAGGTGCGATTCTCTGATGGTCGATGGGAACTCGGAATACATTACGAACCTGATTGACGAGGTGGAGAAGTACTGCAACGATGCCGGATATGAGCTGGTATTCAAGGTCGCGACCAATGAAACGCTGCCGGATATTTTCCATAAAGTGAATAACGAGCCTTTTGAGGGAATTATCCTGTTGGGAACAGAGTTTCGCAACGAGGACCGACCCTTGCTGAAGAACGTTCAAAAGCCGATCATTATCATCGACAACGATCTGGTGAAGCTGCCCATCACAAGCGTATCGACCCATACCTGGAACTCGATGCGCATGAAGGTGGAGTATCTGCTGCGCCGGGGGCACAAGAATATCGGATATGTGCTCAACAGCAAGCCGACCAGTATCTGTTCGCAGTGCTTTGACGGCTTCCGCGCCGCGCTGCGGGAAAACAATCTGATTTACAACGAGGCGTATGTGTTTCGTGTCGAGCCGACGCTCGAGGGCGCATACGAAAGCATGAAGCAGATTTTGCAGAAGGGCGCGCAGTTCCCGTCTGCACTGGTTGCAAACTCGGATTGTTTGGCGCTCGGCGCGATCCGCGCCATGCAGGAATTCGGAATCTCGGTGCCGAAGAACGTCTCGATCATCAGCGGCGACAACATCGCAAGCTGCACGGTCTGCTCTCCGCAGCTGACGACATGCGATGCGCACGCCAAGGAGATCGGCAAGTGGGCAGTTACGCTTCTGCGTGAGAGAATCTGCAACCCGCTCGGTCCGGTCATCCGCCTGCGCGTGGAGACGTCGCTGGTCGAACGCGAGAGCGTCTGCGACTATTCTGACTACGTTCCCTTTTACGCAAAGTAAAATGCGTTCCTTTGAAAGGCAGTGTGCCGGATGCGGCATGCTGCCTTATTTTTCAGTCAATTCGGAGGAAAATCAATGAAAAACCGCTCAAAGGCGGCGACAGGCATACTGCTGACGACACTCTCCGCGCTTTTATACGGGACTCTGCCGGTCTTTGCAAATCTTTCCTATGCCGCCGGCAGCAATGCCGAAACCTTCAATTTTTATAAAAGCGCCTGGGCAATTCCGGTTCTGGCGGTATTGGTTCTGCTGCGCAGGCAGTCGGTGCGGCTGCCGAAACGGCTGGCTTTATGGGCTGTGCTTGCCGGCGTACTCGGCAAGGGCATTACATCGCTGTTCCTGTTTCTGAGCTACAACTACGTCAGCGGCGGTGTGGCGACGACGCTGCACTTCATGTATCCGCTGTTTGCTGCGCTGCTTGGCTGTGTATTCTTTCATGAGCGCCTGCCGCTGTACAAATGGCTGACGCTTCTGGTGTCGACGCTTGCCGTTTCTCTGTTT
>DPCD01000025.1:9237-16532 GCA_003516765.1 Clostridiales bacterium
TTTCTCTGTTTGTCGACACGCAAAGCGGCGCGGGAAGTCTGACCGGCGTTTTCGATGCACTGGCGTCTGCGATTGTGTATGCGGTTTTCATTGTGGTGATCGATAAAAGCGGCATTGCGCAGCTCGACCCGTTTGTGTTTGCACTGTATCTGGCATGCAGCGGCGCGGTATTCTCGCTGCTGTTCGGCATGGGAACCGGAACGCTGCATCTGGCGGTTTCGCTTCGCGCCGGATTCTTTGCCGCATGCGCCGCGGTTGTGACGTCCGCAATTGCCATTGCATGCTTTCAGCGCGGCATCCGGCTGCTCGGCGGCGCGAACGCAGCGTTTTTCAGCATGTTGGAGCCGGTCGGAAGCTGCGTGCTTGGGTATCTGTTTTTGCGCGAGACCATCACAGTGCGCGCCATGGTGGGAATTGCCTTGATTCTCGGTGCGGAGCTGGTGATGATCTGGCTCGACAGCCGCCGTCATGCAGCGGAAGGGAGCAGGGAACACGCATGAGCATCGAAGGGCTGTTTTTTGATTTTGACGGTGTTATCGCCGATACGGAAACCTGCTGGGTACAGACCATTATGTCGTATTGCGCCGCGCGCGGCATTGCGCTTGACCGCAGAACGCTCTACTCCTATCTTGGTGACGGCGACGTACAGATGCTGCGGTATCTCGGCATGTGCTGCGGCGCCGCGTCAGAGACGCTGCTGGCGGAGTTGCGACCGCTGTTCCAGCAGAGAACCGAGCAGCTGACGCTGCGTCCGGGCATCCGGGCCTGTATCGAATACGCACAAAAGCGGAACCTGCGTCTGGCGTTGGTATCAAACAGCACAGCGCCGTATATCGACCGCTGGCTGAAAAAGCTCGGGCTACAGGAGACCTTTTCCTGCGTGGTAACGAGAACACCGGAGCTTCCGGGAAAGCCAGCGCCGGATTTATATCTTGCGGCGCTGCAAAAAACGGGGCTTGCGGCGAGGCATGTGCTTGCCGTGGAGGACTCCATGCTGGGGCTGCGGGCGGCATGCGCCGCAGGCGTGTGCGCGGTGGCATATCCGAACGAGGCAACGCGCGAGGAGGTAACAAAAAGCTTCAGCTTCTGCACCAATCTCGGAAGTATTTCGCCGCAGGCGCTGATCGATCAGACAGAGCATTTTTACCGGCAGATGACCGCCGGTTGAAAATAGAAAAAGTATGGGTAAACAGAGAAAAGGAGTATTGTTATGAAGGTTGCATTATTGTCATTGCTGTTTCGCAGATATCATCTGGACAAAATCTTTGAGGTTGCCGCAGAAGCCGGCTATGACGGCGTGGAAATCTGGGGCGGACGCCCGCAGGCGTATCCCTACGATATGGACGAGGCACGCTGCGAGCAGGTGCTGGAGCTGAAGCAGAAGTATCATCTGGAGGTTCCGATGTATACGCCGGAGGTCCTCGGCTACCCGTTCAATATCGCGACAACCGATGAAAAAGAGCGCGTGGAGACCATCGATTATCTGAAAAAGGCGCTGGATGTTGCGAAGGCGATCGAAGCGCCCAGAATCCAACTGGCGACAGGTCATGCGGGCTACGGCACCAGCCGCCGGAAGAACCGCGAAAACGTCATGTACGTCCTCAGCACGCTCGCGGAGTATGCGGACAAGCTCGGCATTGATATCATTCTGGAAGCTGTGACGCTGATGGAAAGTAACGTAATCATCTTCCTGGACGATCTGGTTGAGCTGATTGAGGACATCGGAAGCCCCAGAATCAAGGGCATGCTCGATACCGTTACACCGACCGTGCATCAGGAGACCTTTGCCGACTATTTTGAAAAGCTCGGCGACAAAATGGACTACATTCACTTCATTGATTCCGACGGGCGCGACCAGCACCACTTCCCGATCGGCGAGGGCAAAATTCCGATGCAGGCGCTGATGACAATCATCCGCAAGTACCACTATGACGGCTGGCTCAGCTCGGAGCTGGTTTGGCCTTACGGCAGAGACCCGGAGCTGTACGCCATCCAGGAAATCCGCAGCATCCGCAAGCTGCTGGCGGAAAACTGAGAAGGCAGGAGGAGGAGTCATGAGAAAACTCGAGTGGAACCAGTTCGGCATCATGAATATGAATTATCTGTTCTATACGCTGGACTATTTTCTGGACGCGGCGCGCGACATGGGCATGCAGAACATCAACCTCTGGACGGCAAACCCGCATGTCCATCTGGACGACGCGACAGACGACGAATTTCGCGCCATCGGAAAAAAGATCAGCGATCGCGGACTGCACTGCTTCTGCGTCTGCCCGGAGCAGGTCGTCTATCCGTTCAATATTGCGGCAGAGGATGAAATGATCCGTTCGCGTTCGATTGCATCGCTCAAGCGCGCGATTGATCTGTGTGAAATTCTGGACACGCCGCTGCTGCATCTGTGCCCTGGCTGGGGCTTTTACGATCAGCCAGACGGACTGAAGCGGGCATGGGATCTGGCGCGGGATGCGATGATCGAGGTTGGCAGGGCGGCTGCGCCGCGCGGAATCACACTGGCGCTCGAACCGCTGCAAATTGTCGAATCCAATCTTGTCGGAGATATTCCCAGCGCTAAAAGAATGCTCGACGAGGTGAACCTCCCAAACGTCAAGCTGCTGGTTGATACGTGCCATATGGCGGTCAAGGGAGAAAATCTCGACGACTATTTCAACACCTTTGGCAGGGACATTGTACATATCCACCTCAACGAGTCCGGGCAGGTGCCATGGGGCTACGGCAATCTGCCGCTGGATACCTACATTTCGCAGCTTGAGCAGCATGATTTTAGCGGCTCCATTACGCTGGAGGTCTGCTCGAGAAAGTATTATATCGACCCGAATCCGACAATTGCCCATGGTGTGGAAACCGTTCAAGGAGCGCTTGCACGCGCGCAGTAAGGAGGAACGCAGATGAAAACATTCAAGGAGCTGTTTGGAACAGACAAGCCGATTATCGCGCTGCTGCATATGCGCGAATTGCCGGGAGATCCCGGCTATCCGGAAGGACGCAGCATAGAGGACGTTGTGAGAAAGGCGCGTGAGGAACTGATTGCGTTGCAGGATGGCGGCGTGGATGCAATTCTGTTCTCCAATGAGTTCAGCTATCCGTATCTCGACGAGCTGGATGCAGTCACACCGGCGTCGATGGCGTATGTGATCGGTCGGCTGAAGGACGATATCCGCATTCCGTTCGGCGTGCATGCCATCAGCGATCCCATGGCGACATTGGAGCTTGCCGCTGCGGTGCAGGCGCAGTTTGTCCGGGGTGTGTTTGCAGGCGGTTTCGTCGGCGAAGGCGGCATCCGCTCGAAGGACGCCGGTCGCTTTGTCCGCCGGCAGAAGGCGCTGCGGCTGGATGATCTTCTGATGTTCTACATGATCAATGCCGAGTCCGACGGAGATCTGAGCGGCAGACCTCTCGACGTCATTGCCAAGGCAACGGTTTTCAAGTGCCATCCGCAGGGACTGTGCATGTCCGGTATTCACGCAGGACTGGAGGCCGGCAGCAGCGATCTGCAAAAAATCCGCGACGCAGTGCCCGGCACGCCGGTTCTGAGCAACACCGGCACGAAAAAGGAAAATGTGATCGAAAAGCTCCAGCATTGCAATGGCGCATTTGTCGGCACGGCGTTCAAGAAAGACGGAAAATTTGAAAACTTCGTCGAATATGCGCGTGTGAAGGAATTTATGGATATCGTCCGGGCATATCGCGGCGAGTCGTAGGAGGGGAGCCGGTTATGGCGATCTATTTTCTGGGAATTGACATCGGCACCTACGAGAGCAAGGGCGTGATCATTGACGGAGAATGCCGCGTGATTGCCATGCATGAGGTGCGCCATGGGCTGGAAAACCCGCGCGCGAACTACTTCGAGCATGATGCGCAGGCGGTCTGGTGGGGCGATTTCTGCAAAATCACGCACGCACTGGTGGAAAAAAGCGGACTGAAAAACACGGATATCGCCGCCGTCGGTGCCAGCACGCTTGGTGCGGATCTGGTCGCGGTGGACGAAAATTGCATGCCGCTGCGCAAGGCGATTCTCTACGGCATCGACGCCAGAGCAGAAAAGGAAATTGCCGCGCTGAACGAGAAGTACGGTCAGGAAACGGTGCTGGAATTTAATGGACGTCCGCTTTGCTCTAATGATGTGCCGCCGAAGATTCTCTGGCTCAAAAACAACGAACCGGAGGTCTACGAAGGAGCGTATAAGTTCCTGACCGGCTCGTCGTTTATCACGGCGAAGCTGACCGGGGAGTATGTCATTGACCGGTTTCTGGCATACGGCGCGTTCACGCCGCTGTACGACCCGAAAACAGGCGGCATTGACGAGAAATACTGCACGGAGTTCTGCCGCCCGGATCAGCTGGCGCAGGTCCGCGATACCACCGACCTTGCAGGCTGCGTGACAAAGCAGGCGGCGATGGAAACAGGGCTTCTGGAAGGAACGCCGGTCATTGTCGGCGCGGACGATTCTGCGGCGGAGGCAATCAGCACCGGCATTCTGGAGCCAGGCGACATGATGGCGCAGTTTGGCTCTTCCATGTATCTGATCGGGCTTTGTGACCGGCTGATTCACGACACGAGAATCTGGTCGGGCGGGTTTATCATTCCGGGCGTCTACAGCGTGCAGGGCGGCACCAATAACGCCGGAACGCTCACGCGCTGGTATCGCGACCGGCTGTTTCCGGAAGCACTGGAAAAAGAGGCGCGGACAGGAATCAATGCCTACCAGACAATGCTCGAGGGGATCAATGAGATCCCGCCGGGTTCCGACGGGCTGATTACGCTGCCCTATTTTGCCGGAGAGCGGACGCCGGTCAACGACCCGCAGGCAAAGGGCGTTCTGTTCGGGCTGACGCTGTCGCACACGAGAGCGCACCTGTACCGCTCGGCACTGGAGGCGGTCGGATACTCGCTGGCGTGGCATATGGACATTTTCCGGCAGAATGCCGTGGAAATCAAAACCGTCTATGCAGTTGGCGGCGGGACGAAGGCGCCGGCATGGATGCAGATCATCTGCGACATTCTGGGCGTGGAGCTGGTGACGGCGGATGTGACCATCGGCGCAAGCTTCGGCGATGCAGTTATGGCGGCAATCGGCGTGGGACATTTTGGCTCTTTTTCGGAGCTTCGTCCCTATATCAGACCCGGACGCCGGTATGTGCCGGATATGGCACGGCACGCGCAATACGCGCCGTACAGTGCGTTGTTCCGGGAGCTGTATGAAAAGAACAAAGACTTGATGCACCGGCTCTGAGCCTGTGCGCAGGAAGAAAGGAGGGTGACGGGAGTGAAACGAGAGGAAAACGGCGAATCCATTCTGGAAAACGAAAGACTGCTGGTCGCGGTGCTGCCGGATGACGGAGGGAGAATGGTACGCCTGTTCGACAAGCTCGCGCAATGCGAGCTGTTGTGGCAAAATCCGAGAACCAGCCGTGTTCGGCGTTATTACGGCTGCTGCTATGACGATATGTCTGCCGGCGGTGTGGAGGAGGCGTTTCCGACTGTGCTTGCCTGCAAGCATATGCGTGCGGAGCTTCCGTCCTTCGGCGAGGTCTGGACGCTTCCATGGCAGGAAACGCGAGACGAGAAAGGCATCACACTCGAAACAGACAGTCTGGTCTGGCCCGCGCATCTGAAAAAGGTGCTGAGGCTGGATGGCACGCGTCTTTGCGTTTCCTATACGGTAGAAAACATCGGAACGGATGCGTTTGCCTACCTCTTCGGCTTTCATCCTGCGCTGCGGCTCTATGCAGACTCCCGGCTGCTCTGCGCGCCCGGGACGTATCAGATGCTCTGCGCGCCAGATTTGACGCAGGAGGGCGAGCTGTTTTCCTGGCCGGACTATCATGGGCGGGACCTGCGGCAAATGCAGGGCGGAAGCTTCGGCGGCGTCTACAATTTTGCGATGGATCCGGCAGCTTCCGGCTATTACGGCGTGCAGCACCCCGCAAAGCAGACGGGATTGTGCATCCGGTATGACGCATCGGTGTTTCGCATGCTCAGCATCTGGCCGGTCTACGGTAGCTGGCGCGGGCATACCTGCCTGCTGACGGAAGTATTTACGGCAGCTCCGCTTGCGCTGACGCAGGCGGAGCAGGCGGGAAGCGCCGAAATCCTGCGGCCGGGCGAGGCGCTGCAAACAGAGGTTTTCTTTGAAGCCGGTCTTGTGAGAGGAGAATGAAAATGCAGGAATATGTCATTGACAGACAGCAGCTTTTGTCGTGGTGTTCCATCCCCATGGAGGAGCTTGCGAAGCATCCGCAGCGCAAGTGCGAGATCATGATTGAGCAGGACAAGCAGAAGCTGTTTGATTACATCGGAAACACGATGGCAGATGAGCTTCTGGCGCATAATCGGGTGGGGAAGCTCACCAAGTGGATTCTGCCGAGCGGACATCTGGATCAGTACCATGTGTTTGCAAAGCGGGTCAACACCGAACGCATTGACTGCTCCCGTCTGCACATTTTCCATATGGACGACTGGCTGGACTGGCAGTTCCGACCGATGCCGGCAGAAAAGTCTTTTGTCAGCGCGCGCAGCATCATGAAGCATGGCTTTTATGATCTGATAGACCCGGAGCTGGCAATTCCGGAGGAAAACCGGCACTGGCCGGACGTACATGATCCGGACGCCATCGATGCGCTGATTGAACAGATGGGAGGCATTGACACCGTGCAGGGCGGCGTCGGCTGCCGGGGCATGGTGGCGTTTGACGAGCCGCCGCGTTCGCGCTACTATAAAGTTACGCTAGAGGAATATGCAAACTCCAAAACCAGAATGACGCAGATCAACGACGATACCATCGTCGCTTACGCGCAGCGTGTGTTCGGCGGCTGTTACGACGCGATTCCGCCGATGGGCATTACCATAGGCATGAAATCGATTCTCACGGCAAAGCGCGGCATTTTTCTCGTCACGACGGGCGCGTGGAAGCAGACGGTCATTCGTGTGGCGCTGTTCAGCGAGCCGACGACAGAGTATCCCGTGACGCTTCTGACAAACCGTCTGCCGCAGATGACCATCTGCTGCGACACGCTCAGCGCAGATCATGCGCTCTGTCACAGAAGCGACGCGGGGTATCTGGACCGCTGAAGGCTGCGCAGAGGGTTGACACGGCGCGCGCCGTGTGGCATGATTAGGATGTATTCTTCCAACTCCCAACACACCCGGACAGCGGGTCTTTTCACGCTGCGCTGCACCATTTTTCCTTGAAATACGTCAGTATTCCTGCGAAAAAATGTCTTGCGCAATGTAAAAATTCCTCGCTGCCGGTCACATTGGGAGTTGGAAGAATACAC
>DPCD01000025.1:16711-17554 GCA_003516765.1 Clostridiales bacterium
GAGTTTTCAGATACACCCTAGGGAAAAAGGAGGCGGCGGAATGAACGAACAGGAGAGTCTGGCAATTGCTTCGGAGCTTGCGCAGTGCGTGCAGAAAAACCGCGACTGCCGGACCAGAATTACAAAAGAAGCCTATGTTCCCGCCTTTGAAGCGTTTGAGGCAGACTGCGCAAGCGCACTCAATGCGTTCGAGCAGAGCGGAGCGTCTGAGACGGCGCTGGGCGAGCAGGTATTGCAGGCGCTGGCGGCGCAGTGGCAGACGCTCGGAAAGCAGGAACAGGCGCTCAGTCAGGAAGCAGACCGGATTGTACTGGCGTTGTTTCTGATTCCGGCAATCCGGCGGCGGGAAACTGACCGCGCAGAATCGCTTGCCGCTGCCTTGCAGAGCGCGTGGCAGACGCGCTTTCCGCAGAGCCGGTTTCAGCTGGTGCGGTTTGAAAGCATCGCAAACGGCTTTCAGAAGAAGCTGTTCAAGGCATGCTACATCACGACAGCCGTCTGCCGGATGCAGGAAAAACCGGACGACTGCGCGGAGCTGACCGCCTTCCGCCGCTTCCGAGACGGCTATCTGGCGCGCCAGCCGGATGGGGACGCCTTGATTGCGGAGTATTATGAGACGGCGCCCGGTATTCTTGCCTGCATCGAGCTTTGCACCGATGCGCCCGTGCGGCTGGACAGAATCTGGCAGGAGCATCTCAAGCCCTGCTATGAAGCGCTTATACGCGGCGACGAGCAGACGTGCAAAACGCGCTATGTCCAGATGGTTCGGACGCTTCAGCGCGAATATCTCGGGACAGGAGTTGACTGCTGATACTGGCAGAAAGCTGACGCTTTTTTGACAAA
>DPCD01000043.1:0-2433 GCA_003516765.1 Clostridiales bacterium
GGCTGGGCTATCGCGTACTATCAATGGTTTTCCGGCCGGAAATTCAGCGATATTTTCAAGGTCCTTTCCTTCGAGGATTTGCTACAGATGTACGCTCCGCTTCACGAAGCAGACATCAGCAAATTTGCCGATATTGCCGATGCCAAAGTGCGTGCGTATTTTACAGATACCAATCTCAAGCGCATCCGTACAACCTACGGCTGCACACAAGCAGAGCTTGCCAAGCGAAGCGGCGTCAGCCTCCGGTCAATTCAAATGTACGAGCAGCACAACAAGGATATCAATAAAGCCAGTGCGGAAACGGTTCTCAGCCTCGCAAAAGTCCTTGGCTGCACAATGGAGGATCTTCTTGAAAAGTGAGATCAATGCAACCATAGCCAAATATGAAAAAAGAAAATGCAATGTGGCGCTGCACGATCAACAGAAAAACATCGCCTTTAAATTCCCCAGAGTCAAAAACGTCTTGCACTATTCTGCCTATAGAGCTATACTATTAGCGAGGTTTTATACAATGAAAAGTACATTTGATGAGTTGAAAGACTTAATCGACTACATTCAATCAGTATATACTGAGATTACAATCGTATCTCTGGAGCAAAGCTCCGCTGCCCATTCTTGAGATCGCTGCTCAACCTCAAGATTTCTCAGTAATGAAATCATTTCAAGTATCGCTGGAAGTAAATGGGTGTTTTGCTATTTGATTAAGAAATAGTATGATTTTTCTCGAGCGCTTTCAAAGCAAAGGGACGCGTATAGCAACCCCTCCGGCAGTGTTTCATCGCCGGAGGGGCATTTTCTGATATTCTGAGATAAACGCGTTCAGGCAGCCGTGTGCTTATTCCGGCAGCATGTCAACAGCAAACAGCGCGCCGGCTCCGCCGGTGTGAACAAAGAGAAGATTCTCCTCGCCGTCAAAGTAGCCGTCCTCGATCAGCTGGAAGAAGCCCGCCAGCGCCTTTCCGGTGTAGACAGGATCAACCAGAATGCCTTCCTTGCGCGCCAGCTTGCGGACGGCAGCAGAGCCCTCCGGACTTGCAATGGCATAACCGGGACCGATGTGGAATTTGATGTGAATGTCCTCACGCTGCACCGGAACATCGCTCTCGAGCAGTTCCTTCAGCCCTCCCATCAGGTCATACGCAATGTCAGCAAACGGATCGTCGCAAACGCCCACGCCGACAGAGCGCGTTCCCGGCATGAACAGCTTTGCGCCGTAGGTCAGGCCGGCATAGGTTCCGCCGGAACCGGTGGCGCTGACAATGCTGTCAAACTTGACGCCCAACGCCTGTGCCTGCTCGGCAATTTCCTTTGCGCAGTTGACATAACCGAGCGAGCCCAGCGGCACCGATCCGCCCACGGGGATGAAATAGGGCGTATGCCCGGCCTTGCGCAGCTCGTCCATGATTCGCTCCATCTCGGCGTACACATCGTCATAGGTGTCGGTGTCCACAAAGCGGACATCTGCGCCATAGATGCGGTCAAGAATCTGGTTACCTCCAGCCAGTTCGCCCCGTTTTTTCAGGACGAGGATTGCTTTCATACCGAGCTTCGCGGCACACGCGGCAGTGAGCATGGCATGGTTCGACTGCGGACCTCCTGCGGTGAGCACCACATCGGCGCCGTTCGCATGTGCATCCGCCAGCAGGAATTCCAGCTTGCGCACCTTGTTTCCACCGAGCGCCACACCGATCATGTCGTCTCGCTTGATGTAAATGTTCTTTCCATACTCCCGGCTAATAGCCTCGAGCTTGTAAAGCGGCGTAGGCAGCACAGCGAAGGGAATGCGAGGGAATTGTGTGATCTGTTTCATGAGCAAAACCTCCTATCTGCAGGCGATTGCCTCAATCTCCACAAGAGCGTTCTTCGGCAATCTCGCGACCTCAACAGCGCTGCGCGCCGGAGGATTCTGAGGAAAGAAAGTGGCGTACACCTCGTTCATGACCGAGAAGTTGTTCATATCGCTGAGAAAAACGGTGGTCTTGATGACATTTTCCATCGTAAGTCCCGCTTGCGCCAAAACAGCCTGGACATTGGTCAGGGACTGATGGGTCTGCTCTGCGACACCGCCAG
Organism: Clostridiales bacterium; assembly: GCA_003516765.1. GTDB lineage: Bacteria > Bacillota > Clostridia > Oscillospirales > Oscillospiraceae > CAG-170. The sequence continues at coordinate 2,071 of DPCD01000043.1, forward strand.
GAGCGAAGCTACCAGTCGCGGGGTCTACGGGCAGCTGCCCGGATGTGATGACCAGATTACCAGCGCCGATTCCCTGTGAATACGGGCCGATGGCTGCCGGGGCTGATTTTGTTGCAATAATCTCTTTCATAGAACAGGGGTTCCTCCTTATAATCTCTTTCCGTTTGTTTCTTCCGTTTTTTCATTCTGCGGAAGGGTATCGTTCCAAATGACGCCGTCGATCATGGTGAAGCGGCAGAGCGTCTGATTGCTGAAGGGCATTCCGTCAAAGATCGCAATATCCGCGTCCTTTCCGGGCTCAATGGTACCGATGCGGTCGATGGCGCCCACAAGGCGCGCCGGATTGACCGTGACGGCCTCCAG
>DPCD01000043.1:2709-7460 GCA_003516765.1 Clostridiales bacterium
TCTCCCGCCCTGTCGGCCATGAGGGAGAAGCGAACGCCTTCCTTTTGCAATATGGCGGCATTCTCCAGCCGGTAGTCCCATACCTCCTGCTTGACCGGTCCCAGCAGCAGCGGGCCGAGCACGCATTCCACCTGTTTTTCCGCCAGAAGACCTGCGACCTTCCATCCCTCCGTCACATGCTCCAGAGAGTAGGTCAGTCCAAATTCTTCACAGATGCGGATCGCAGTCGCAATGTCGTCCGCACGGTGGCAGTGGATGCGCGCTCTGGTCTCACCTCTGACGACCGGTACCAGACTCTCCAGCAGAAAATCCGGCTCGGGCGCCTTGGCAGGGTCTTTTTCTGCGTCCGCCAATTTCTCAGCGTAACGCCGCGCACGACTCAGTGTCTGGCGCAGAATTGCCGCCGTGCCCATCCTCGTCATTGGAAATTTGTTTTTTTCGCCATATACACGCTTTGGGTTTTCTCCAAGCGCCATTTTCATCTGCTCTGTCCCGGGAATGATCATTTCATCTGCCGTTACCCCCCTGAGCTTGATGCAGGCGCCCAAACCGCCGATCACATTGCCCGAACCGGGTCCGGTGTAGACCGCCGTGAATCCGGCGACCCGAACCTTGGGAATTGCAATGTCATTGGGATTGATGCCGTCACGAGCGCGGACATGCGGCGTGATCGGATCTGTCATTTCATTTTCATCCGATGTCGCCTTCATTTCCGGCTCGCCCCAGAGCGCCAGGTGGCTGTGGGCATCGATGAAGCCGGGCGTGACCCAGCATCCCGCCGCATTGATGCACTGTGCCTCTGCCGGAACAGGCAGTTCCGGACCTCCCACCGCCGTGATTTTTCCGCCCGAGATCAGGACCGTTCCGTTTTCGATGGGAGGACCTGCCATGGTATATACAGTGCCGTCTCGAATTGCTTTCATACGCCGCCTCCCGGGATATGGTATTGGCTGAACAGCGCGCCGATGCCGCCAGAGTGCAGATAGCAGGCTCCGTCATGGAAATAGCCCTTCTTTGCAAGGTCGCACATGCCATACAGCGTCTTGCATGTATACACCTTTTCGATGAAGATGCCTTCCGTTCGGGCAAAGCGGATGCAGAACTCCTCGACCTCGGGCGTTATAACGCCCCAGCCGCCAAAACGGTATGCACCGTGCAGCGTGGCGGTCTGCTCGAGTGGGCACGGCATCGGTACGCCGCAGAGCTCCTCCAGATCTTTCAGGAAGCCGTTGATGATCTCACGGAGCGGCTCTACCTCATGCTCGACCGAGATGAGCTCCACATGGAACGGATTTCCCAGGAGTGCGGTGCCGTAGATAAAGCCGGCGGCAAGACCGCCGTTTCCTCCCGGGATGCACACATTGCGTATGGCTGCGCTCTCCGCATTGGAGGAAATCTGCTCCCAGATCTCCGCCGCAGCCTCCACATAGCCAAGCGCGCCTCTTGCGGAGGACGCACCGTTATAGATGATGTACGGCGCACTTCCCTCACGGCTCAAGGTCTGCGCGATCTGCTCCACCGCCGCGGCTCTTTCTTCTTCGCTTACGCCGCTCAGATAGTGTTCTTCTGCACCGAGGATGTGGTTGAGCAGCGCATTTCCTTCGAGCAGTTCCGGTCTCGGGCTGTTGTGGACGATCACGCACCGCAGTCCCAACCGGCGGCACGAGGCTGCGCAGAGGGAGCACAGGTTTGACTGCGTCTGACCGGAGACCAGGATGGTGTTCTTACCCTCTGCAATCGCATGACCCAGCAGGTATTCCAGATTACGGACCTTGTTGCCGCCGATTCCCATTCCGTTGAGGTCATCACGCTTGATAAACAGCGGGCCACAGTCCAGCTCCGCCTGCATGCGATCGAGCGGATGCAGCGGAGTCGGATTGAGCGCCAACGGCGCCTTCGGAAATTGAGAAAGCATTTCACGCAATTCAGCGCTGGTCAAAACATATCCCTCCTTTGGCTTTTATGCGCCAAAATGTTCGTCCAGCTCCACAGTCTCCAGAGCCATTGCCATGCGGATGCAGTCGAGGATGTCTTCCTTGCAGATGATCTCATCTCTCGAGTGGATATTGCGGGTCGGGATGGTGATGGCGCCAGCCTTCATGCCGCCGCGAACGAGCTGTGCCGTGTGTGCGTCGGTGCCGCCGTTTTCGCTGACTTCGATCTGGTACTTGATGCCGTTCTTCTCTGCAACATCGACCAGTGCGTCCACCACATACTGGTTGACGATCATAAAGTAGTCCATCGCCTTGATGCCGGCGCCGCCGCCCAGCTTCACATCCGTGCGGATGCCGCGCAGCTCGTCTCCGGTGCAGGCCACGTCAAAGGTGACAAAGAGGTCGGGCTGCAGGTCAAACGTCGAGGTCTGAGCGCCAAAGCAGCCGATCTCTTCCTGAACCGAGAACACATAATACATATCGTTGGTGTTCTTGACATCGCGCAGAATGCTGTCGATGATGATCATGCAACCAATGCGGTCGTCCAGGCACTGCATCATGACACACTCTTCGTTCTCATAGTACTCCGAACGCGTGATGGCAACCTCGCCGACGCGAACCTTTTCTCTGACCTTCTCAGGAGACAGCGTTGCAAAGTCGATGTAGAGGTCGTTGTGCGTGATCTTGCCCATGTCCTCTTTCTTCTCGCAGATCATGACGCCCTGAACGCCGCTTTCCGTCTGGATGCGAGAATCGATCAGGTTGTAGGGCTTGATGCTGCCGAGCTGGCCGATGCGCGCAAAGCCCTTTTCGTCGATCGTTTTGATCATAAGACCGAGCTGATCCATGTGCGCGGACAGAACAACGCGCTTTCCGTTTCCCTTCTTGTGCGCAATGAGGTTGCCGAGGCAGTCTACCCACATTTCGTCCACATGATCCCGGATCTGATTCTGAATGTACTCTGCAACCTTGGATTCACGGCCGGTCGGCCCGTATACTTCACAAATCTCTTTTGTCAGCTTGCTGTTGAATTCCATATCAAGATCTCCTTAGTCAATGTAAAATTTTATGGGGGAGTGGGAGCCTCCCCTCCCCCACCAATTCAGGAAATGGTTGTATGATGGCGTATGATTACTTGCCCAGCGAGGCGTAGTAGTTGTTCAGATGCTCCTGGACCTTGCTGGGATCAGGAATCAGGTCGTTGTCGTTCTTCAGCATGGTCATAGAGGTATACGCCTTGCCGCCGAGGCCGCCCTTAACAGCGATGACTTCGTCCTGGTTGATGGCGTAAAGGATGGCCTTACGGATGTCCTCGTTGCTGGTGATGTGATCCTCGTCCAGGTTGTAATGCATCGTGATGCAGCCGTTGATCAGTTCCGTGAGCAGGCAAAGGTTCGGATCGTTCTTGACAACATCGACCTGGTTTGCGGGAACGTTGTCCGTCAGATCGACTTCGCCGCTGCGCAGAGCGGAAATCGTTGCGTCCCTATCAGCGATGTACTTCAGCGTGACGTACTTGATGGGCGCGGCCATGTCGGTATCCGGCATGAACGCGGGGTTGCGCTCGCAGACCGCCTCATAGTCATCAACGCTCTTGATGACGTAGGGGCCGCTGCACCACAGGGTGTTTTCCTTACCGCTATCCTTTCTCAGGAACTGTGCATCGCCGTAACGGAAATCCGTCGTCGGGTCATAGCTGGCCAGCAGCTCGGGCGTGTTGATGGCGGAAACCTGCTTCTTGCTGAGGATGCCGGAGGAGAATTCGGACAGTAAGTTCAGAATCTGCGGGAAGGGAGTAGCCGTCGTGATCTTAATGACCTCGTACTTGCCGCCGGCGTTGTCGGTCGCATTCTTGTCGTCCACAAGCTCGGAGATGGGAGCAGGCAGACCGGCTTCCAGAACTTCCTTTACGCTCTTGCCGGAGACAGCGTCCTTTGCATTTTCAAGCTCGGAAAGATCGGTAACGGTTTCGAGCTCCTTGAGGCATGCGAAGTTGTCGTAAACCATGTTGCCGGGGACACCGTCCGGCGTGCGCAGACGGTCGTAGGTGAAGATGACGTCTTCCGCGCCAACCTTCTCGCCGGTGTCAACGAGTTCGCTGTTCTTGGCAGTGTAGAAGCCAACGTTGTCACGCAGGACAAAATAGAAAACAGAGTTGCCTTCCGCAATGCTGTAATTGTAAGCAAGCGCGCCGTCGGTCACGATGTTGTCCTGATCGTCGATCTGAACGAGGTTGATGTTGGTGTTTGCAAGAACTCTGTGCGTGCCGTCTACCGTGGCGGGGTCAAACTGACCAAGGACGCGATCGTTTGCAATAATCAGTGGACGGGTCTCACGCAGGCTCTCGTCCACGTAGTCGATTTGGCTCCAGTAGAGATACTTCGACTGGCCAATCGTAACGGTGTCCTCTTTGATGACGTTCTTGTTAAAGCCGTAGCAGCCCATGGTGCGGCAGATCGGAGCAAAGTATGCCTTGCCCTCAACGAGCAGGCGTTCGAGCTCTGCATAGGTCTCCTGGTAATCCTGCGGGAGCTGGGAGGCGCCCAGGTCGATCAGACGATCGACCTCGGGATCTTCGACCTTGCTGTAGTTTTCACAGCCGGTGGAGTAGAACATGGAGCGGCAGCCGTAGTCGGGGTTGCCGGGCAGAACCCTAAACGTGCCTATATTAATGTCGTAGTTACGGGCATCGACCTGCGCAAACATGCTGCCGTAGTCAGGCTGAAGGCTCACCGTAACGTCAAAGCCGGCCTTCGTCAACTGATCGCGGATGACGTTGGTCTCCGTCTCCAGCGAGCTGAGAGAAAGGAGCGTGAT
>DPCD01000030.1:0-1472 GCA_003516765.1 Clostridiales bacterium
ACAGCCCGGTTGCCGGATACATGATCGCAAAGCGTGGTGTCAGCATTGATGCAACATATTTTCATGCACCGCCATACACCAGTGAACGTGCAAAACAAAAAGTAGTAGACCTCGCAAAATTAGTTGCAAAATATTCCGGTCCGATTAATTTGCACATTGTCAACTTTACGGATATCCAGCTTGCAATCTATGAAAAATGTCCGTATGATGAGCTGACCATTATCATGCGCCGTTACATGATGAAAATCGCAGAACATTTTGCAAAAGAGAATAAATGTTTAGGACTGATCACCGGAGAGAGTATCGGTCAGGTGGCAAGCCAGACCATGGACGCGATGGCAGTGACCGGCGCGGTCGTCGATATTCCGATGTTCCATCCGCTTATTGGCATGGACAAAGAGGAAATTGTCACGCGCGCGAGAAAAATCGGCACGCTGGAAACCTCGATTCTTCCCTATGAGGATTGCTGCACGGTCTTTACGCCGAAGCACCCGAAGACGAAGCCGGTCCTTGCGCTGGTAGAGGCGGAAGAAGCAAAGCTGGATGTCGACGCACTGGTTGCGGACGCGCTGGCAAACACGGAAAAGGTGGCGATTCGCTACTATGAAGACTGAGGAGCTGGCGCGTGAGGTCATCGCCCGGCTGAAGGGCGAGGGTAAAACACTTGCAACCGCCGAGTCGTGCACGGGAGGCTTGCTGGGAAAGCTTCTGACGGATGTTCCCGGCGCGTCGAGCGCGTATAAGGGCGGCGTCATTTCGTATGTGAACGAGGTCAAGCACCGCCTGCTGGGGGTTGATCAGCAGACGCTGGATGTCTGCACTGCTGTTTCGCGTGAGACGGCGCACGAGATGGCAAAGGGCGCGCGCGAGGTGGTCCGGTCGGATGTCGGCGTCTCCACGACCGGACTTGCCGGACCTGACGGCGACGGCACCGGAAGACCGGTCGGGCTGGTCTATGTCGCGCTCGACATGGAGGGCTTTTCCTACTGCCGCGAGCTGCACCTCGCCGGAGACCGCGCGGAAATCCGCGCCCGGGCGGCGCACGAGGCGCTTTCCATGCTGCTGGAATTCCTGTAATCGAATATGCCTTGAGCCGGACAGGTAACTGTCCGGCTCTTTTTGCGCCCTGTTCAGATACACCCTAGCCATGAGTGCGTTTGCACTGCTGCTGGCGGCGATCCCGAAGCAGAAGACCGCGCTGCGCGCCGTGCTGCTGTTTCCGGTGTTTATGGCGAGTTGGCTACCGTTGAATCTGGTGTCGCTGCTGTTTCGGACCCGGGTCTGGAAGGAGATTGAGCATGGTAGTAGTGGTGAAAATGTCAAGACGCTTTTTCAAAAAAATAGCCAGCCGGTTTTCCGGCTGGCAGGATAGATGGGGAAGCTATCGCTTTTGGGTGCGCAGGAACGTTTTCAGCTCCGGGGAAATCCGGTAGCTCTCGATTGCTTTCTGGATGGTCTTGTTGTGCGTCCAG
>DPCD01000030.1:1654-4044 GCA_003516765.1 Clostridiales bacterium
GGATGGTCTTGTTGTGCGTCCAGACATCAAGCCGGTTTTCCAGCAGATAGGAGAGCGTATCCGGCTGCTGCTTTGCAAGGGCAGTGGCGAAGTACCACGCACGCGCCATGTTGACATAATACTCGCTTGACCCGATTGCTCCGACCCAGCGCAGCTGCTCGGGCGAAAAATCATCTCCGAGATAGAACTGCATCAGCATGTCGACGCCGAAGCGGATGGTGTAGGTCCTGCCCGATGAGAGCCAGCGGCGGATGCAGGCGAGAACCTCCTGCGGATGCTTTGCGAAGACCTTCGGGCTGAAGGCGTCGCAGACCGCCCAGTTATCGACATAGGGCAAAAAGCGCTCAATGCCGGAAAGGGCGCGGTCAAAATCCTTTTCCGCGCTGAGCCAAATCGCGTGCAGCAGGTTTTCTTCGTAAAACCGGTGGGGAAGCTCGTTCAGAAATGCTTCTGATTCCTGCGTTCCGGCAAGCTCCTTTGCAAGCTTTCGCACCTGCGGCACGCGCACGCCGATCAGCTCCTGCTGCAAGGTAGGAACGAGGCTTTTGTGAAACGCGCGGTAAGCTTCATCCTGCATGGCAAGCAGCCGCGCCTGTATGGTTGTCAGTTCCTTCATTCGTATCACCGGGGGTTACTGTATCATGCGTCCGGCGTTTTCGCAAGCGCGGCTTTCAGAAGCGGCAGCTTTTCTGCCGGAAAAGCCGTCAGCGGAAGGCGGGGATCGCCGACCGGGATACCCTCCAGCTCCAGCGCCTTTTTGACCGGGATCGGGTTTACCACGCAGAACAGTGCGCCAATGAGCTCCATCAGTTCGCGCTGCAGCGCGCCCGCGCAGCGGAAATCGTTTTGCTGGCACGCGCGGATCATTGCAAGCGTTTTTTTCGGGCGGACGTTGGAAAGAACGGAAATCAAGCCCTTCGCGCCCAGTGCCATTGTACCGACCGCCTCGTCGTCGTTTCCGGACCAGACGAAAAAGTCGTCGGCGCAGGTTTCTATCGTCTTTGCGATTTTTGCAGGGCTGCCGCCCGCTTCCTTGACACCCTGAATGTTCGGGTGCTTCGAGAGCGCCTGATAGGTCTCCAATGTCATATCGACGCCCGTGCGGCTGGGAACATTGTAGCAGATGACGGGGCAGGAAACGGCGTCTGCAATGGCGGTGTAGTGCGCGATGAGCCCTGATTGCGTACACTTGTTGTAGTATGGCGTGACGACAAGGACGGCGCAAGCGCCCATAGACGACGCGGCACGGCTCATGTCGATTGCGTGAGCCGTGTCGTTCGAGCCGGTGCCTGCGATGATTTTGCAGCGTCCGGCGGTATATTGGATGGCGTGGGCGATGAGCGCGAGCTGCTCCTGCGCGGAGAGTGTGGCGCTTTCGCCGGTGGTGCCGCAGACGACGATGGCGTCGACGTTGGCGGCAAGCTGGGTGTCCAAAAGCATCTCAAATGTTGGAATGTCGATCGTACCGTTTTTGAAGGGTGTCACAATCGCTGTGGCAAGACCCTCAAAGACGGGTTTTTTCATGACCCAGTCCTCCTTATGAGCGTTTATTTTGCTGTGATGTATCCTTCTGCGCAGAGAAGTTCGGCGAGCAGGACTGCGCCGCCGGCAGCGCCGCGCAGGGTGTTGTGAGACAGGCAGACGAACTTGTAGTCATACTGCGTATCGGGACGGAGTCTGCCGATCGAGACTGCCATGCCGCCTTCGAGATTGCGGTCGAGCTTCGTCTGCGGGCGGTCGGCTTCCTCGAAGTAATGCAAAAACTGTTTCGGCGCCGACGGCAGGTTCAGCTCCTGCGCTCTGCCGGAGAAGGCTGCCCAGTCCGCCTTGATCTGCTCGATGGAAGGCTTTTCACCTTTGAACGAGACGAAGCATGCTGCCATGTGACCATCTGAGCAGGGCACGCGCAGGCACTGCGCGGTAATTGCAGGGGAGGCGGCGTTTTCAATGTGGTCGCCCTCGATTTTGCCCCAAAGCTTGAGCGGCTCCTGCTCCGACTTTTCTTCTTCGCCGCCGATATAGGGGATGACGTTGTCGATCATTTCTGGCCATGTTTCAAACGTCTTGCCTGCGCCGGAAATTGCCTGATACGTGCAGACGAGCGCCTTTTCCACGCCGTATTTCATCAGCGGATGCAGCGCGGGGACATAGCTCTGCAGCGAGCAGTTGGACTTGACGGCGATGAAGCCGCGCTTCGTGCCGAGGCGCTTTCTCTGTGCGTCGATGATCCGGATGTGATCGGCGTTGATCTCCGGCACGACCATCGGAACGTCCGGCGTCCAGCGGTGCGCGGAGTTGTTGGAGACGACGGGGCACTCCAGCTTTGCATACTTTTCTTCGAGCGCCTTGATTTCGTCTTTCTTCATATTGACCGCGCAGAAGACAAAGTC
>DPCD01000006.1:0-281 GCA_003516765.1 Clostridiales bacterium
CCGTAGTAGCGCACATGGCGGTTTAACAGGTGCCGGTCCGCAGTATCCTGATGCCCGGGGTCCATGGACCACGGGTGACCTGCCGTCGGGAAGGCAATGTCCGGCACGTCGAAGCACGTCAGGACCTTCACGACGCCCTCGATTGCCTCTGCCGCCGAGGTGTCGATGGACTTGACGTAGCCATGGGCAATTTCGGAATGCTTGATTCGCGCATAGAGCGCGCCGGACGGCATCCGGTCTTCGTAATACTTGGTTCTGCCGGTCGCCTTGTCAAAGGCGTC
>DPCD01000006.1:511-768 GCA_003516765.1 Clostridiales bacterium
GCGTCGACACGAACCTCGCTTTTGCCTACGATGCTCATACTCTGACCTCCAGTTTCTATTGCATAGGAAAACGCCGGATTTCCCCGTCTTTTCCCCTTGTATTCTGAAATAATTTTAGCACACCCGAAAAAAAATCGGAAGCAAAAGCATTATCCTATTTTTCGTATAACGCTTTTTTCGAAATGATCGAAATTTTCAGCAATTTCTTGCATCATTGCTCAAAAATGGGTATACTGAATTGTAGAAAATCACGGAGG
>DPCD01000006.1:913-1266 GCA_003516765.1 Clostridiales bacterium
TGAATTGTAGAAAATCACGGAGGATTGGACCATGGCAGACGCAGCTGCGCCCCGTCTGGGGTGCTTGATCATGGCGGCTGGAAACGCCAGCCGGTTTGGGGAAAACAAACTCTTTGCAGCATATCGCGGAAAAACGCTTCTGGAGTTGGCACTTCTTGCCGTGCCGCCGCAGCTTTTTGCGCGCGTGACGGTGGTCAGCCAGTATGAACCGGCGCTCGGGCTGGCGCGGCAATACGGCTTCGAAGCAATCCGGAACTGCGAACCGGAGCTGGGCGTGAGCCGAACCATTCAGCTTGGCACGCAGGCAATGCTCGACTGCGACGCGATTTTATACATGGTCGCCGACCAGCCGC
>DPCD01000006.1:1479-1650 GCA_003516765.1 Clostridiales bacterium
CGCCGACCAGCCGCTGCTGCAGCCGAATTCGGTCTGCGCGGTGGCAGAGCGGTGGCTGCGCGAGCCGGATACGATCTGCGGCGCGGCGCACAACGGCGTGCGCGGCAATCCGTGCATCTTCCCGAAGGCGTTTTTCCCGGAGCTGCTTGCGCTCACCGGCGACACCGGCGG
>DPCD01000006.1:1915-2074 GCA_003516765.1 Clostridiales bacterium
GGCGACACCGGCGGCAGCCGCGTGATCCGCCGGCATGAAGATCGTCTGCGTCTGGTTGAAATTCCGCCCGAGGAGCTCTATGACTGCGACACAAAGCGCGCGCTGGATGCACTCAAAACGCAGACCGGCGAGCCCTGAATTTTCATAAAAACCAGCGAT
>DPCD01000006.1:2371-12234 GCA_003516765.1 Clostridiales bacterium
TGGGTGCCGATGTAGCCGCAGGTCCGGCGCGCGACGTTCATCTTCGACTGGTCGGTGTTGCCGCACTGCGGGCAGGTCCAGACCAGCTTGCCGTCGGGGTCTTCCTTGATTTCGATTTCGCCATCGAAACCGCAGACCTGGCAATAGTCCGACTTGGTATTCAGCTCGGCGTACATGATGTGATCATAGATGAACTTCATGACCTCGAGAACGGCGTCGATGTTGTTCTGCATGTTCGGCACCTCGACGTAGCTGATCGCGCCGCCGGGCGAGAGCGCCTGGAACTGCGACTCAAACGCGAGCTTGTCGAAGGCGTTGATATGCTCGGTCACATGGATGTGATAGGAATTTGTGATGTAGTTCTTGTCCGTAATGCCCTCGACGATGCCGAAGCGCTTCTGCAGGCACTTGGCAAACTTGTACGTCGTGGACTCCAGCGGCGTTCCGTAGAGCGAGAAGTCAATGTCGGTCGCTTCCTTCCAGCGCTTGCAGGCATCGTTCATGTGCTGCATGATATCGAGCGCAAACGGCGTCGCGGCAGGGTCCGTGTGAGACTTGCCGGTCATGTACTTGACGCATTCGTAAAGCCCCGCGTAGCCGAGGGAAATGGTCGAATAGCCGCCGTAAAGGAGCTTATCGATCGGCTCGCCCTTTTTGAGCCGCGCCAGCGCGCCGTACTGCCAGAGAATCGGCGCCGCGTCCGAGAGCGTGCCCTTGAGGCGGTTGTGGCGGCACATGAGGGCTTTGTAGCAAAGCTCCAGCCGCTCGTCGAAGATCTTCCAGAACTTATCGAGCGCACCGTTCGACGACAGCGCCACATCCACCAGGTTGATCGTCACGACGCCCTGATTGAATCTGCCGTAATACTTGGGCTTGCCCGGCTCATAGTTTCCGGCGTTTGCGATATTGTTCCAGCCCGTACCGGAGCGGTCCGGCGTGAGGAAGCTGCGGCAGCCCATGCAGGTATACACGTCGCCGTGACCCGGCATCTCGCCCTTGGAGAGCTTCAGCTCGCGCATTTTCTTTTCCGAGATATAGTCCGGCACCATGCGCTTGGCGGTGCAGCGGGCAGCAAGCTTCGTCAGATACCAGAACTTCGAACCCTCGGTAATATTGTCCTCCTCCAGCACGTAGATGAGCTTCGGGAACGCGGGCGTAATCCAGACGCCCTTTTCGTTCTTGACACCCTCGATGCGCTGGTTGAGGGTCTCTTCGATGATGATGGCAAGGTCCCGCTGCTCCTGTTCCGAGCGCGCCTCGCCGAGGTACATGAATACTGTAATGAACGGCGCCTGTCCGTTGGTCGTCATGAGGGTCACGACCTGATACTGGATGGTCTGGACGCCGCGGCGGATTTCGTCGCGCAGGCGCTTTTCGACGACCTTGGAGATCGCCTCATCGGAGGCTTCGGTTCCGAAATCCTTCAGCTCCTCTAAAACCGACTTGCGGATTTTCTGCCGCGAAACGTCGACAAAGGGCGCCAGGTGAGTCAGGCTGATCGACTGCCCGCCGTACTGGTTGGAGGCGATCTGCGCGATGATCTGGGTCGCGATGTTGCAGGCGGTGGAGAAGCTGTGGGGCTTTTCAATAAGCGTACCGGAGATGACCGTGCCGTTTTGCAGCATGTCTTCGAGGTTCACGAGGTCGCAGTTGTGCATGTGCTGGGCATAATAATCCGCGTCGTGGAAATGGATGATGCCCGCCTCGTGCGCCTCGACAATCTCCTGCGGCAGCAGCATCCGGCGCGTCAGGTCCTTGGAGACCTCGCCTGCCATATAGTCGCGCTGCACGGCGTTGACGGTGGGGTTCTTGTTGGCGTTTTCCTGCTTGACCTCCTCGTTGTTCGATTCGATCAGCGTGAGAATCTTGTCGTCGGTCGTGTTGGACTTGCGGACCAGCGAGCGCGTGTAACGGTAGGTGATGTAGTTTTTCGCAACCTCATATGCCCCGTGCGCCATGATCTGATGCTCGACGAGGTCCTGAATTTCCTCGACGGACAGCGCACGGTTCATCGACTGGCACGACAGCTCCACGCTCTCGGCGATGCGGCGGATCTGCATCGGCGTCAGCCGGTCGGCTTCTTCCACAACGTTATTGGCACGTGTGACGGCAGAGATGATCTTCATAATATCGAAGACGGCTTCCGAGCCGTTGCGTTTGATAATCTTCATGCTGCTCTCTCCTCTGTAATCCCTGTTATGACAGACGCTGTGCAGGAAAATATTTCAGCTGCATATTTTCCTGCACGTGCGAATACAATATCTTGTGGCTGCATCTTGCAACGGCAACTAAATATGCCATCACAAAAAGCGCCATAGACAATATACTAGATCGCACATGCCTTGTCAAGACTAAAAACTGGATTTGAAACAAAATCTTGTGTCAAATAAGCAAAATGCAACCGTGGAACACAACATGTAGTGTCCCACGGTTCAAGCTGTCAAACGCGATGCGCCTGCGCCCGCAAAATTCCGCGAGACTTTCTGTTACCACTTGTTCTCCACTTTTTCGGCAAAACCGAAGAAATCCCGCACCGAAAGCACGCTTCCGTCGTCCAGAACGGCGGTTCCGGTGAACGTTCCGAACACCTGATGCTGGTTGGATTTGAGCAATTTGAAATCCGTGCAGGCAGCGCGGTCGAGGACGGGCTGGAACTGCATCTCGAATCTGCCGTCGGAGCTGGTGAAGCGCCAGGGCGAAAGATAATCCTCTTTTCCTTCCTTCATGGGTATCTCAAATGTGACATGGTCCAGCTTGTGGAGTCTGCCGTTATAAATGAGCGCGTTTTCCGTCGCGGCGGAGGTATCGCCGAAGCCGTAGCCGAGGTTCCAGCCGAACGGCGCGCCGTCCAGAAGTCCGGACGCGCTCGACCAGTACCACGTGTTGTGATACGTCCAGACGCCGCGTCCCCAGTCGAGGACGGCAAAAAATTTGTCCGGCGTCAGCTCAAACCGCTCTGCACCAAGCTCCACCCAGCCGGACGCGCGCAGGCAGTTGATCTTCTGGTTGTAGTAAAAATGCCCGGGCTTTTCAAACGGCGTTGCAATCACGAGGCTCTCGTCCGGCTCATCCGTGAGGGTAATGATGCCCTCGATGGCGTCTTTGCCGCGGAACCGGTCCATGTGAAACGACAGCCGGCGCGCGCCGTCTTCGTGATAGAACGCCAGCGCATATCCGGACGCGGCAATTTCGCTCGCACCCAGCACCGACGTCTCCGGCAGTCCCGTCTTTCCCATCGGAAACGCGCGCATGGGGCTTTTGGTAATCTGCCATCGCTCGTCGAAGTTCAGAAACGAGACAGAATCCAGTCCCATGTAGCCGTTGTCGGCAATCGTGAGGGCAATGCCGATGTGCCCGTCGGTCACAAGATAGTAGTCCCACTCCTTGATGCGCGATTTCGGCGCGCGGATCTGGGACCGGCAGTAGACCGGCAGCAGGCTTCTTGCCCAGCCGGGCTCGCGCAGATTGCCGCTCGCGTCGAGAAGCGGCGCGGCGCTCGTGATTTCATGCTGCATCATGGGGTGTCCTCCTTTGTTGTCGGTGTATAGGTATCGAGAAATGCTTTCAGCTCCTGCCGGACACGGTCCGGCTCTTTGACATAGCTCTTGCCGTGCTCTGCACCGTCGACCAGAATCATTCGCTTCGACGCGGTGCAGGCGTCGAACGCCCGCTTTGTCATCTCATACGGCACAAAGGTGTCCCCCGTGCCGTGCAGGAACAAAATCGGGTACCGGCTCTCGCGCACGGCGTCGATCGTCGAGCCGTCTCGCAGCCCGAAGCCTGCAAAAAGCCTGGTAACCAGGCTGCACAGCGGCAGCAGAAGCGAAACCGGCGCTTTGGGATAATCCCGGCGCAGGACGCTTTTTGCAATCTCATAGGGGCTTGTAAAGCCGCAGTCGGCAATGACCGCGCGGACATTTGCCGGGAAGTCGAAGCAGCTGGCGAGCAGCACCGTCGTCGCGCCCATCGAAAGCCCGCCCAGAATCAGCGGTGCATTTTGTCCCAGCTTCTGCCCCATATAGGTCACCCAGGACAGAACGTCCAGCCGCTCACGCACGCCGAAGGTCAGGTATTTTCCCTGCGAGCTTCCGTGCGCGCGCTGGTCGACAAGCAGCAGAGAATAGCCCAGCGTGTCGTAGTAATAGGGAAGCACGAGCCCGAAGTCGATCTGCCAGCAGGATTTGTAGCCGTGAAACAGCAAAATCGTGCCCTTCGCATCTTTTTTGGGAAGATAGATCGCGTGCAGCAGCTTTCCGTCGTAGCTCATGACGTGCAGGTCCTCGCGCTCGTGCGCCGAAACCCAGCCGTCTGCCGCCAGAATCGGGGCTTTGACCTCCCGGTAGGCAGGCTTTTCCATCTGCTGCTCCAGCGCCTGCCTCGTGTACCGCCTGCCCGTCACTGCCCGCTGCACCACACAATATCCAATAATCAAAACCAGCGTCAGAAGCGTCAGCAAAATCCACAAAAGCGTCATTTACCGCGCCTCCCTGTTTTTCCCGAGCTTTGCAAAATAAGAAAACGTCTTCGGAAAAATGCAGCCTGCCAGCAGCACAACGAGAAAATAGCGCACGCAGTCGGCAGGTCCTGCCGGAAGCAGCGCGTAAAACGCAGGCTTCAGCGCCGCCTTGACACCCGCGACCAGCGCAAGCCCGAGCGTGAATTTGAGCACCTGCCCCAAAAGCGGCGCGCGCGTCTCGAAGCCGCCCGTGCGGTGCTCATGGAAAAATACCACCAGCAGCCCCGCGATCGCGCCCAGCAGCGTCCAGGCGTTTTTGACCGCATGGGAGAGATTGCTCTCGTCCTCCGAGCCGGGGAGAAAATCTGCGCGGATGCCGCCGACATACAGCACGAACAAACCGGCAAGCACGATCCCTGCCGCAAGAAGATATGGCATTGCCTTCTGCGTTTTTTCGCCCGACCGGAAGACCGGGTAAAGCGCCGCAAGCAGCGCCAGCGCCATCAAAAACGCGACGCCCACGTCCAGCGGCGTGTGGACGCCCAAATACATCCGCGAAAACGGCACCAGCAGCACAAGCGCAATGCACGCCCACCGCACCCAGCGCTGTTTCGTCTGCAGCGCAATGGCGCCGAAGGTTCCGACGGCGTTCTGCGTGTGCCCGGATGGAAACGAATCCCCCGTCGCCGCGGCGCGCGCCGCCTCTACAATCGTAAAATCCGGGTCCAGCACCCACGGGCGCGGAATCCGGCAGGTGATTTTCAGGAACTGGTTTGCCAGCGTCCCGAACAGTCCCACCACAAATACATAGTAGCCCGTTCGCTTGTCCACGCACCAGAACAGCAGCAGCGCCAGCGCCAGAAACGCCAGCTCGTCTCCAAAATACGTAATGCCGGAGAACAGCGTGTCGAGCGCGGGCACGCGGACGGACTCCAGCAGTCTTAAAAATCCCATAGCGGTCTCCTTTGCGCGGCTTGATTGTCACCAGTATAGCACAGTTTCGCGCCGAAGGGAATCAGAAGGCGGCTTGCATTTTTGTCAAAAAAGGGTATACTAAATATAATAGATACAAAACGCGCCGCAGAGGTTCGCCCTGTCAGTCCGGCGCAGGAAAGCGAGAGATGAGGATGTTTTCCAATCAGCCGCGAAAATTCTACCGCCGCAGTCCGCTCATTGAGGTCATCTGCCAGCTGCGGTTTCCCGATATTCTGAAAATCGAGGCGCATGAGCCTGCCGATTTCCAGGACGCCATCCGGCAGGTCTATCCCCAGTACGCCAAGCGCATCGAGCAGCTGCCGCCCCAGAACGCGGGCGGGAAGATGGTCGAGCAGGGGACGGTCAACAATTACCAGTTCATTTCCGCCGACGGCGGCTGGAAGGTCAGTCTGGCAAAGGGCTTCATCGCCCTGTCCACCACGCGCTACACCCGCTGGGAGGAGTTTGCCAAGCGGCTGGACGTTGTGCTTGCCGCGTTCATCAAAATCTATCAGCCCGCGTATTTTACGCGCGTTGGGCTTCGGTACATGAACGCGGTCAACAAAGCTGCGCTGGGGTTTGCCGAGACGCCGTGGCATGAGCTGATTGCGCCGGGTTATCTGGGGCTGATGGCAGACGAAGACGCGCGGCGGCAGGTGTTCATCAAATGCGAGCAGATGGTGACCGTCACAATGCCCGGCGGCGCGAAGGCAAACATCAAGTGCGGTCCCGGGCTTCTGCGAAAAGTCGACAACCGCACCCGTCAGGTCGACGAACAGAAGGTCTTCATGCTGGACCTCGACGTGTTCTTTGACGGCAAAATGCCCCTCGGGCAGGTCGCGGGCGCGCTCAACATCGTCCACGACAACGCAGGAAGCCTCTTTTCCGGTGCGGTCCGGCAGCCGCTGCTCGACGCCATGGAGCCGGAAGACACCTGATTTCTCAGAAGACGCAAAGCTCCCCCGATTTTCAAAAATCGGGGGAGTTCTTTATTCGATGATTTCAATGCTGCCGCCGGTTTCCAGCGTCTTGTCCTTGAGCAGCAGCAGCTTTTCGGCAAACAGCCGGGAAAGTCCGCTTAAAATTGCCGCCGAGGCAATCAGCTCCGTCGTATCCTGCACGGCAAGCTCCGTGACCATATCAGGCTCCAGCATCGCCGCCGCCGACAGCTTCACCTGATCGACAAAATACTGCGCACAGAGGCTGTGCCGCTGGGCAAAGGACGAATACGCGCGGTGCACGTCCTCCTCCGGCAGGTTCCCGGGCAGCAGCGTCTGGAGCATCGATAGGCTCAGAGACTGCTTGAGCGTGCAGATCATGATGAGATACGCGATATGGATGCGGTAATAGCGCTTTTTGCGCGGCTCCGGCAGGAGCTTCGTGCGCACGTAGTTGTTGATGGCCGCCGCTGTGATGGGCTCCGTCTGCCTGAGCTCGGGCGGCAGATAGTCGAGATACTGCTTTAAAAGCTGCACGACCTGTTCCATGTACAGCCCGAAGTCCGGAATCTCTTCCCACGCCGGAAGCCGGTAGCGCTCGAGATATTTTTCCCACCGGCGGAGCTTGCCCGCGATGAGATCATTATCATAAGCCATAAAACGACACACACCTTTCGTCTGCATTATAGCAATTTCTTAACACAAATGCAAGATAATCTGTGCATATATATCTGTTGACACGGTTTTGGAAATGTGATAATCTTGTGTAAAGCATCAGATGCAAATTCCGACAGAAAGAAGCGATTGTTATGTTTCGCATCGTGACCGATACCTCCTCCAATCTCCCGACCGCATATCTGCAGGCGGAGAATATCACCGTCATTCCCTTCACCTTCCACACCGAGTCCGGCGAGCAGTCGTGCATGGACACCGCCTCGTTCGACGCGAAGGCGTTCTATACCGCAATGCGAAACGGCGAAAAGGTCACAACCTCGCAGATTCCGCCGCAGCGCTTTGTCGACAACATCCGCCCGATGCTGGAAAACGGAGAGGACGTTCTGTTCGTCAGCATGTCCTCCGGCATCAGCGGCTCGTATGCATCGAGCAAAATTGCCGCAAATCAGCTTGCCGAGGAATTCCCGGAGCGGAAAATTCTCACGGTCGACACGTACTCTGCATCTCTGGCAGAGGGCATCGTCGTGATGCGCGCGGTTGAATGCCGCAAGGAAGGGCTTTCGATCGACGAGACCTATCAAATTCTGCGCGCCCTGCGCCACCGCATTGCCCAGATCTTCACCGTCGGCGACCTGCGCTATCTCAAACGGACCGGGCGTCTTTCCAATCTCGAGGCTGCCGTCGGCACCGTTTTGCAGATCAAGCCGTTACTCAAGGGCGACCCCGAGGGAAAAATCGTCTGCTTCGCGAAGGTCCGCGGCCGGCAGCGCGCGATTGAGGAGATGGCAAAGCGCTATAAAGAGCTGGTCGTCTCGCCCGAGACGCAGACCGTCTGCATCTCCCATGCCGACTGCGAAGCCGACGCGCAGATTTTAGCCTCGATGCTGCGCCGGAGGAAGCCGCCGAAGGATATCCTGATCGTCGACTATGAGCCGGTCACGGGCTCTCATGTGGGTCCGGGCGCGCTGGCGCTGTTTTTCGTGTCGGACGACAACGTCCGGAACATCTGAATTTTTGCCAATGCCGCGAAGGAGCGTTCCTTCGCGGCATTTTTTTCGCTTTGGGCTTGACAGCGGCAGACATGCGCTGTAAGTTATACAAGTATGAAAATTTCCGAATGAACTTTCCGGGGAGGGACACTATGGCTGGCGGAAAGCACCTGCTGGGCAAGCCCAAAGGCAAGCACATTTTCGGCACGGCAAAGGTCGGCGAAAAGGGACAGATCGTCATCCCCAAGGAGGCGCGGACGCTGTTCGGCGTGCAGCCGGGCGATACGCTTCTGATTCTGGGCGACGAGCAGATGGGCATCATCGTGACGAAGCCCGAAGTGATTGAAAATGCGGCGATGAAAATTTTTGAAGAGATGGAGCGGGAACCGAAATGAAAGAACTTGAACGGATGTATGAAGACCTCGGCGTTAGCCGGGCGGTCTATGCATACGGAGAAGAAATACTGGATTGTCTCAAGCCGCGCTTTGCGGCAATCGACCAGAACGCGGAATACAACCAGGCGAAGGTGCTGCATGCAATGCAGGAAAACCGTGTCGACGCGACCTGCTTTGCCGCCACGACCGGCTACGGCTACGATGATCTGGGGCGCGATAAATTGGAGAAGGTCTATGCCGTGACGTTCCACACCGAAGCCGCCCTCGTCCGCCCGCAGATTACCTGCGGCACGCATGCTTTAGCGGTCGCGCTGTCGGCAAATCTGCTGCCCGGCGACGAGCTTTTAAGCCCCGTGGGCGCGCCGTATGACACCCTCGAGGAGGTCATCGGCATCCGCGAGTCCAAATGCTCGTTAAAAGAATACGGCGTGAGCTACCGGCAGGTCGATCTGCTGCCGGACGGGAGCTTTGATTATGACGGCATCCGCGCGGCAATCACGGAGAAAACGAAGCTCATCACCATCCAGCGCTCGAAGGGCTACGCAACAAGACCGTCGTTTTCCGTGCAGAAAATCGGCGAGCTGATCGCGTTCTGCAAATCCGTCAAGCCCGGCGTGACCTGCATGGTCGATAACTGCTACGGCGAGTTTGTGGAGAGAATCGAGCCGTCGGATCTTGGCGCGGATATGATCGTCGGCAGCCTGATCAAAAATCCGGGCGGAGGTCTCGCTCCCATCGGTGGGTATATCTGCGGCACGGCGGCATGTGTCGAGCGCTGCGCATACCGGCTCTCCGCGCCCGGTCTCGGGCAGGAGGTCGGCGCGAACCTAGGCTTGCTTCCCAGCCTCTATCAGGGCTTCTTCCTCGCGCCAACGGTCGTCTCCGGCGCGCTCAAGGGCGCAATTTTCGCAGCAAACGTGTATGAAAAGCTGGGCTTCCGCGTGGTGCCGAACGGCACGGAGTCGCGCCACGACATCATTCAGGCAGTCGAGCTTGGAAGCGCCGAGCGGATGCTGGCGTTCTGCAAGGGCATTCAGGCGGCAGCTCCGGTCGACAGCTACGTGACCCCGGTCCCCTGGGCAATGCCGGGGTATGATTCCGAGGTCGTGATGGCAGCTGGCGCGTTTGTACAGGGCTCTTCCATCGAGTTGTCTGCCGACGGTCCCATCCGTCCGCCGTATGCGGTGTATTTCCAGGGCGGGCTGACGTGGTATCATGCAAAGCTCGGGATTTTGATGAGCTTGCAGAAGCTCGTGGAGCAGGGGTTGGTGTCCCTGTAAGATTCCCCCATTAAGGGGTCTGGCAGAGACCTGCCAGCTGGTTCTTTTTCGACCCCATTCTTCTTAGCTGCGCAAAGAAGAACGGCGTCGACCGTCAAGAAGAAGTTGCCCAAAGAAAACCCTTGAGAAGGGTTAAACTGCTCCCCAAGTCAAGG
>DPCD01000109.1:0-7923 GCA_003516765.1 Clostridiales bacterium
GTCCGGATTCTCGATCAGAAGATAGTCGACCGGTGAGAAGGTCGTCGGGCGGTGGTGCTGCGGCCAGTTGAATTCAATGCCGCCGGAAATCCATGCGCCGGCAAGACCCACCAGTGCGGGCTTGATCACATGGTTGCGGTAAATAAAATCGTAGCTTCCGACTTTGTCATAGCCGGAGAGAATCTTGCCGCCGATGGCAGGCAGAATTTTTGTCTGGATGTATTCGTTTTCCAGCGTGTAGACCTCGTAGCTGACGTCCTTCTTCTCATCAGTAATGCCGTCCGAGTAGGGGAGCGGATAGAGTCTTCCGGTCGCGCCCTGATAGGGCTTTTTCTCAAAGAACATCGGAAGCGCAACGGGGGGCTTTGGAATATAGGTCGGAATGTTTTCCTGCGCTCTGGTCAGCGTAACAGTATGCTTCATACGTTTCCTCCTGTGCTTGCCGCACTTGTGCAAGTTTTTCCTGATGCTTTGATTGTAGGGCAGACAGCTTTTTCAGACAAGCCAAAAAAGTTCGTGTTTTTTGAACAGAAAGTTGTACTGCCTTCCCAGCAAAACGCTTGTTTTCCAGCGCAGATTTTGTATAATATAGATGAAAACACAGGTTGACGGAAGCGACTGCTGGAAAGAGGTACGGTATGATCCTGATTTTTGAAGATCCGAACTACGCCAAAAGCGTCTGGTGTCAGAGCCTGGTCCGGGGGCTGGTCTCCGAGCTGAAGCTCAAGCGCGCGGCGTTCCGGTTCGTCTCGTCGGCGCAGGAGCTGTCGAGCCAGGCGAACGAAGGCGATTTCGTCTATATCATCGGCTCCGGCAGCGGCTGGATCACGGCAAGCCTTGCCCTTGCCGAGCGCGCGGGCGCATACCCGATCCTGCTCAGCAACCAGACGCGCGACCAGCTGTCGATCAACTGTTCGATGGTCTGCTCGGATACTGTGGGGTCAATGAAATACGTCATCGACCAGCTGCGCAGGCTCGGAAAGCAGCGCGTGGCAATGTACGGCGTCAACCCGCGCTCTGTCGGAGACGCCAGCCGGAAAAGCAGCTTCCTGCTTGCCGCGCATGCGCCGGACAGTGATATTTTCCTCAACGATGGATCGCTGGAAAATTGCTTTCAGTCGTTTTTTGAACAAAGCCGCAGTTATGACGCAGTGATCTGCGCGAACGACTTTGCTGCCATTTCCCTCGTCCGCAAGCTCTCCGAGCGCGCGCCGGAGGAGCTGACGCGGCTTTCGATCATCGGCTGCGCCGAGACGCGGCTGACAAAGTTCTATGAGCAGCATATCGTCTCCATCCGCGTGAACTTCGACGAATACGGAAAAGCTGCCGTGACGCTTCTTGATATGCTGCGCAAAAATCCGTTCCTGTCGAACATCGTCATGTCCATCCGCTGGGACATCAGCGCGCTGCACGAGCTGCCGAAGCCCGCTCCGGCGCAGAGCGCGGCTGCCGCGTGTTTTCCGCAGGCAGCGGATGCGTTCTATACCGACCAGGAACTGACCGAGATGCTCTGCATGGAGCAGCTTTTAAGCGAATGTGACGAGCTGGACAACAAAATCCTGCGCTTGGCGCTTGCCGGGCAGGCATATGAGGATATTGCCGAGCATTGCTTTGTCAATGTCAGCACTGTCAAATACCGCATGCGCAAAATGATCGGCATCTGCCAGACAGAAAACCGCGCAGAGCTGCTGCGGCTGGTGGAAAAATATCTGCCGCAGTTGACGTAGGGCAGGGATTGATTCTGAAAAGCAGCGAGCCGGACCTTGGAAATGCTCCGAGGTCCGGCTCTTTTTATGCTTCTTCGTCGTCCGGCGTCCGCTTTGCGGAATGGGATCTGCGGTATTGCTGCGGCGAGACGCCGTATTTGAGCTTGAACGCCTTGCTCATGTGGAATTCGTCGTGAAAGCCATAGGCGGTGGCAATTTCCTGTAGACGAAGGTCCGGCTCCATGATAAGCTGGGAGGCAACCATCTCGAGCTTGCGGCTTTTCTGGTAGGCGTAGAACGGCATGCCGACTTTTTTGTGCATGGCGTTGTCAAGCGTACGCGTGCTGACATAGAGCATGTCGGCAATCTCCTTTGCCGGGTAGCGCTTATGGGGCGTTGCGGTAATGATCTCAATGGCGCGCGCGGCAAGATCGCCGCCCTTCGGTGCCTGCCGGTGCTGCTCGCGGTCGAGTTCGAGAAACAGCAGGCACAAAAGCGCCTGCATCCGCTCCTGCTTGTAGGGGCTGTCCAGCCAGAATGTCTGCACCAGATCTTCAAAACACCCGTGAATCCGCACCGAACCGGACATCGGCAGCAGTGTCGGAAGGCAGAGCGCCTGCGGGTTTTCCGCGCAGTCTCCCGGCGCGCACGTCACATGGACGCAGAAGGTTCTCGTCCCGGCTTTGCAGGGAAGACGGGTATAATGGTGCCTGCCTGCGGCAAGCAGCAGAACGTCGCCTTTTTGCAGGGCGTATTCCGTTTCATTTTCCGTGATGCTCCAGCAGCCATCGATCAGATAAATGAGATCATGCTGCGGCAGGACTCTGTCGATGTAGCGCTCGGCGGTCGGAAGCTTATAATAGTGCGCGTTTGCGGCGACAACCTGCCGCGGCGCATGCAGATCAAAAGAAAAGGACATGGCATTATTTCCGTTTCATACATATTTTTGTCCAAATCGTCCATAGGAAAAGAGGACGGTCCGGTTTACAATATTTTTGCAGAACACAAGCATACTGTAGCATGGATTCGTAAAAAGCGCAAGATTTGCCGCGGAAAAATGCCGAAGCATTCAAATATTCTCTGGGATAATCAACGCTTTTGTGCGCTGGCAGAGTCTGCCGTTTTTTGCAGGCAGCTACAGGGTCAAAACTGGATGAGGTGAAACGATATGTATGCAATGTTACAGGGACCGGACGGCGCGCTTTGCTGGTCCGAGGTTTCCATGCCGCAGATCCAAGACGACGAGGTGCTGCTGAAAATCTACGCAGCCGGCATCAACCGTGCAGACCTTTTACAGCGCGCGGGGCAGTATCCGCCGCCTCCCGGCTGGCCGGACTGGTTCGGTCTGGAGGCTGCGGGCGTGATTGAGGCGGTCGGAGACGCCGTCCGGCAGGAGGGAAAGTGGCATGTGGGGGATAAGGTCTGCGCGCTTCTCGGAAGCGGCGGCTACGCCGAGTACGCGGCAGTTCCGGAAGGGCTTCTGATGCCCGTTCCGAAGGGTCTTAGCCTTGCGCAGGCGGCGGCGCTTCCCGAGGTCTACGGCGCGGCATATCTGTTTTTGTGCATGGAGGGAAATATCAAGGCGGGCGACACGCTTCTCATGCAGGCAGGCGCGAGCGGACTTGCCAGCGTCATTATCCCGATGGCAAAGGCGTTCGGCGCGCGCGTCATAACGACGGTCATGAACGATGAGCTGGAACAGAAGATCCGGCATCTTCCGGCGGACCTCGTAGTCAATACCGCACGTCAGTCCTTAAAGGATGTGATGAAAGCCGAGCTGGATGCCGGACGCGGCGTGGATATTACGATTGACTGTCTCGGCGGTGAAACCGTCGGCGAGTGCCTGCCGTATATGAACTTCGACGGGCGCTGGATTATGATTGCAACGCTGGCAGATGATTTTACAACCGTCAACATGCGCAGCATGTACGCCAGGCGCACGCGCCTGATCGGTACGAATCTTCGAAGCCGCACACCGGCGCAGAAAAAGCAGCTTCTGTCTGAGATGACCGAGATTCTCTGGCCGAAGGTCGAAAGCGGCGAAGTCCGCCCGACCATCCACAAAATCTTCCCGATCGCGCAGGCGGAGCAGGCGCATGAGGAAATGCGCTCCGGCAGAAGCGCGGGCAAGATGGTTCTGATCGTCCGGGAAGAAGGCGAAACTCTATGAAACAGATTGCGTTTACGAAAGTCAACACCGCCGAGCTTCTGGATGTGCCGCGTCCGGCGCTCAAGCCCGGTACGATATGCGTGCGTACCTGCTACAGCGCGCTGAGCGCCGGAACGGAGCGCGCCAATATTACCGGAGACCCCAACTGCGGCGGCGCGCGCGGCAACCTCAAGCCCTGGCCGCGCATTCTCGGCTACAGTATCAGCGGCATTGTCGAGGCGGTCGGCGAAGGCGTAACGGATCTCAAGCCCGGAGACCGCGTGCTCGGCGTCTGGGGGCAGCATCAGGAATATAATGTATATCCGCGCGAAAACGTTATTCCGATTCTGTATGACGATATCGATCTCAAGGATGCGGCGTTTGCATTCATTTCCGCTTTTTCTCTCGCGGCAATCCGCAAGACAGGACTGGAAATCGGTGAAAGCTGTCTGGTCGTGGGGCTGGGGCTTCTGGGGCAGTTGGCGGTGCAGTATGCGCGCATTGGCGGCGCGCAGCCGGTCATTGCCGTGGATTTTTCTGAAGAGCGGCGAAAGCTTGCGATGAGCCTGGGCGCGGACTTTGCCTTTGATCCCGCTGACCCGGCGCTTGCGGAAAAGGTGAAGGCTGTCACCGAAGGACGCGGAGCAAACTGCGTGATCGAGGTGACGGGCAATCCGGACGCGCTCAATACGGCGCTTTTGTGTACGGCGCGCTTTGGGCGCGTGGCGCTGCTCGGCTGCACGCGAGTGCCGACGACGGTCAACTTTTATAATGATGTTCACTGGCCCGGCATCACGCTCATCGGCGCGCACACCAGAGCACGCCCGGAGCATGAGTCCTCCCACGGCTGGTGGACCACGCAGGATGACTGTCTTGCGGCGCTGCGCCTGCTGCACGCCGGAAAGCTCAACCTTGCCGGTGTCATTCATGAGGTGCATCCGCCCGAGGACTGCGCACAGGTCTATGCGCGGCTGTCAGCGGGGAAAGATTTCCCGATCGGCGTGGTCTGGGACTGGACCGGAAAAGGAGATGGCGTACAATGAGAAAGCTTCGAGTGATACACTACGGCATCGCGCACGATCACAGCGTTTTTGCCATGCAGATGCTCCGCCGGTATCCGGACGTCTTTGAGATTGTCGGCGTCTGTGAACCGGACGAGACGGCGCGCCGGGTGTTCGGCGGAAAGGACGAATACGCAGGTCTTCCTTGGCTCTCGGAGGATGAGGTTCTTTCTCGGGAGGATATCGATGCGGCGTTCTGCGAGGGCTTTGAGCTGCGCAGTGTTTCTGACGCGCAGAAATGTCTGGACCGGGGACTTCACGTGCATCTCGACAAGCCGGGCGGCACCGATCTTGCCGCGTTCCGGCGGCTTCTGGACACAGCAACAGAAAAAAAGCTGACCTTTCAGATGGGCTACATGTACCGCTGGAACCCGGCGATGCAGTATGTCCGGCGCGCGGTCCGGTCCGGGGCGCTCGGCACAATCACCGGCATCGATGCAACGTTCAGCGTCCAATATAATGAAGAAAAAAAGAACTGGCTGCGGCAGTTTCCGGGCGGAATGCTGTTCTTCCTCGGCTGTCACAGTCTCGATATGATCTATCAGCTGCTGGGGCAGCCTCTTTCGGCGCATGCGTGGAACCGCTCGTCCGGTTTTGAAGACGGCGGCGCGTTTGACTCCTGCCTTGCCGTTCTGGATTATCCCAACGGCGCGGCGACGATCCGCTCGAGCGGCGTTGAGCCAAACGGCTACGCGGACCGGATGCTCAAGGTCGTCGGCACCAAAGGCACGGTCAAAATCCAGCCGCTCGAAACGCCGACCGTGATGCGTGTTTCCTGGGCAAAGGACGGAGAAGCCAATCCCTATTACGATTACAGCACCGGCGTTTTCCCGGGCTTTCTTCCGGGGCGCTACGACGCGATGTTCCTCGATTTTGCGGCGATGGCGCGCGGAGAACTGGAAAACCCGTGGACGGCGGAGTATGAATACGGGCTGCAGAAGCTGCTTTTGGAGCTTTGCGGGCAATAGGGGGCGCGGAACATGCAAAAATCGGTATTTGTCATCGGCGGCACGGGCGTGATGGGAAAATTTCTGGTGGAGAAGCTTCTTTCGCGCGGGGTGCGTGTGGACGCAGCAACGCTCGACGATGTGAAAAGCGAAGACGCTGCGCTGCGTTACTATAGGCAGAACTTCATGGACCTTCGCACGCTCGAACGGTTTCTTTCCGGACGGCACTATGACGCGATTGTCGATTTTATGACCTATTCCACCGCGCAGCTTGCCGAGCGGTTTGAGCTGCTGCTAAAATCCTGCGGGCAGTACATGTTTTTATCCTCCTACCGCGTATATGCGGATGCTGAGCTTCCGACGAGGGAAGCTTCACCGCGGATTCTCGACATCACGCAGGACCGTGAGCTGCTGCAGAGCGACGACTACACCGTCAGCAAAGCGCGGCAGGAAAACATCATCCGCTCTTCGCATTTTCAAAAATGGACCATTGTCCGCCCGTCGATCACGTATTCTCCGCGCCGGACGGCGTTTATCACGCTGGAGCTGCCGCTGCTGCTGCGACGGGCAAAAAAGCACCAGCCGGTGTTTTTGCCGGAAGAGGCGCTGCACGTTTCGGCAACCTGCACATGGGCAGGGGACGTTGCCGAGCTGATGGCGCGGCTGCTGTTTCAGAAACAGGCGCTGGGGGAGTGCTACTCTCTTTGCACTGCCGAGCATCACACCTGGGGTGAAATTGCGCAGATGTACGAGAAGCTTCTCGACGTGCAATTCGTTCCGGTTCCGGCGCAGGACTATCTTTCGTTCTTTGAAAACAGCCTCAGCGCGCGCGTGCAGCTGCGCTATGACAGGCTGATGCAGCGCGAAATGGACAACCGGAAGGTTTTGCTGGCTGCCGGCATGCAGCAGGCGGATTTCACGCCGCTTGCCGAAGGCCTCTCGCGTGTGCTTGCCGCGCTGCCGGAAAATGCAGACTTCCCGGAGGCGTTCCAGCTCTGGCACGTGGATGCGGCGATGGACGCTTACGCGGCGGCACATCCAGCACTGGTCTGACGCGCGCTCGACATTATCACCAATGATGCACAGCATTTTTTGTGAAGTTCATCAAAAACGCAGGGCGTGTGTTGCAAAAAAGTGTGCGTAGTTTACATGGAATTTTGTCTTGCGCGTTTCCGGAGAAAAATTCTATAATGAGTACAGAGAATGTAAGGCAGGCAGAGTTCCTTCTGGTGCTTTTGCCCAAAACCGTTTACGGCAGAGCGTTCGCCCGCGGCGCGGCTTTCTTCTCTCAGCAATCAACTTTTCAGGGGGAGGAACATGGAAAACAGAATTGAGTTCAAAAACATCACCAAGTACTTTCCCGGCGTGAAAGCTCTCGACAACATCAGCTTTACGGCAAATGGCGGCGAGGTCTTAGCCCTGATGGGGGAGAACGGCGCCGGCAAGTCGACCCTTTTGAAAATTCTAAACGGCGACTACCAGCAGACCAGCGGCGAGTATCTTGTCAACGGTCAGCCGTGCCACTTCAACAGCCCTGCCGAGGCGGTCGCCGCCGGCATCGGCGTGATTTATCAGGAGCGCCAGATCATGCTCCAGCTCACCGTCGGCGAAAACATCTACCTCGGTCGGCTTCCGACCGGCGCGTTCGGCAAGATCAAAACCAAGGAGCTGCACGAAAAGGCGCAGAAAATCATTGACGATTTCGGTCTGAACATCAAGTCGACCGACAAGGTCAAGGACCTGAGCATCGCCTATCAGCAGATGGTCGAGATCATGAAGGCGTACAGCCGTGAGAACCTTAAGATGATCGCCTTCGACGAGCCGACTGCAAGCCTTTCCGACGCCGAGATCGAAAGCCTCTTCCATATCATCCATAAGCTCAAGGACGAAGGAAAGGTCGTCATTTACGTCTCGCACCGCATGGCGGAAATCCGCCAGATCGCAGACCGCGTCGCCATCTTCAAAGACGGCTGCTACGTGGGCGATTCGCGTGTCGACGAAATTACCGATGCACAGCTCATTCAGAAAATGGTCGGGCGCGACCTCGGCGATATTTTCAG
>DPCD01000109.1:8070-8559 GCA_003516765.1 Clostridiales bacterium
CCTCGGCGATATTTTCAGCGGTCTCGACCGAAACAAGACGATCGGAGACGTGGTCCTTGAGGCAAGAGACGTTGAGTCTCCGTTTTTGAAGAAGACAAGCTTTTCGGTCCGTGCGGGCGAGGTGCTGGGCTTCTCGGGTCTGGTCGGTGCAGGGCGCACCGAGCTTGTCCGTGCGATTACGGGCGCAGATCCCATGACGGGCGGCGAGGTTTTCCTCGACGGAAAGCCGTTCAAGTGCCATTCGCCGCACGACGCGATTGCACGCGGCGTCGTGATGGTGCCGGAGGACCGGAAGCTGCAGGGCATTATCCCGCGCCTGAGCGTCGGCGACAACATCACCGTTGGCTCGCTGGACCGGCTCACGGGCTTTTTGGGACACATCAATAACAAGCTGGCGCGTGAGATTGCCGAGAACGGCAAAAAGCAGTTCAACATCAAAACGCCGAATCTGGAAAAAGCCATTGTGGAGCTGTCCGGCGGCAACCAGCA
>DPCD01000109.1:8754-11700 GCA_003516765.1 Clostridiales bacterium
GGCGGCAACCAGCAGAAGGCAATTGTCGCGCGGTGGCTGGCAAACAAGCCGAGAGTCCTGATTCTCGACGAGCCGACCAAGGGCATCGACATCGGCGCGAAGGCGGAATTTTATGAAATGATCTGCGAATTTGCCAAGGAGGGCATCGCAGTGATTCTGATCTCCTCGGAAATGTCGGAGGTAATCGGTCTTTCCGACCGGATCATCGTCATGAAGGGTCGCCGCATCTCCGGTGAGATTCCGGCAAGCGAAGCGACGGAAGAAAAGCTGCTGACTATGGCAATGATGGAGGACTATGCGCATGAATCGTAAACAAATCAAGCTTCCTATTTCAGCGAACTCGCTGATTCTGATTATCGTGATGATGATTATCACGGTGATCTTTACGGCAATCAATAAAAACTTCTTCACGGGCGCAAACTTCGTCAACATCCTCATTGCGTCTGTCCAGATTGGTCTCACCTCCATCGGCATCACGTTTCTGATGATGACCGGCGGCACGGACCTGTCTGCCGGCGCGGTTGCGGCGGCGTGCAGCGTGTTTGTCGCGTGGGGTCTTCTCAATACCGGACTCAGCTGGGTTGTCCTCTGCCTGATCGCGCTTCTGATCGCGGCGTTCGCAGGACTGCTCAACGGTCTGATGGTCACGAAATTAAAGCTCGTTCCCTTCATTGCAACGCTGGTCAGCCAGTCTCTGTGGAAGGGTGTTGGCTTCCTGATCTGCAACGGCAAGCCGCTGGTCCTGAGCGACAAGGGTCTTTCCGCGTTCTGCAAGAACCGTCTGCTCGGCGTTCCGTACACGGTCTATCTGATGTTCGTCCTGTTCATCATCTTCGGCTACATTCTGGCGAAAACCAAGTTCGGCCGCAGCATCTTCGCCATCGGCGGCAACGCGGAAGCGGCGCGTCTTGCCGGTATCAACTCCACGAAGATCAAGATCCTCTGCTACGTCATGACCTCCGTCTTCGCGGCAATGGCAGGCATCATCCTTGCCGGTCGTATGAGTTCCAGTAACCCCGCGTCCAACGCCAACATCCACTTTGACGCCATCACCGCAGCAAACCTCGGCGGCGTTTCGATGGTCGGTGGCGTGGGCTCGATCCCAAGCGTCGTGCTGGGCGTGCTTCTGGTGCAGGCGTTCAACTCGGGGCTTAACATGATCGGCGTTTCGCAGTACTGGCAGTATGTGGCGCGCGGCGTGCTGCTCTTTGGCTCGCTCGCCATCGACTACTACCGTCAGGTCGCCCGCGAAAAGAGACTGCTTGCCGACTCCATGAAGCATCTGTAAGAAACCCTTCGTACATTCTTTGTTGTTTGCAGCGCGTTGCCGCTGAGAACATAAAATTAACTGGAGGTAAAGAAAAATGAAAAAATTCATCGCACTGCTTCTTGCAGCTCTGATGGTTCTGAGCCTGGTTGCCTGCGCATCCAAGACCGAGACCGCCGAAGAGCCCGCCGCGGCAGAGACCACGACGGAAGAAACCAAGACCGAAGAAACCGCAGAAGAACCCGCCGCTGAGGAAGAGCCCGCCGCCGAAGAAGAAGGCGACAAGGACCTCAACGTCTACGGCATCTACAAGTCCGACGGCGCCTACTTCGTCAACGAAGGCTGGTCGCTGGAAAAGGCAATGAAGGACGTTGCCGAGCCTGCGGGCTACACTGTTTCCTGGCACTATCTGTCCTGCGACATGGACCCCGAGAAGTGCATGAGCCTGATTGAAAACGCCATCGCCGACAAGGCAGACGCTATCGTCATCTGCGTTCCCGACCAGACTATGTCCATCTCCGTTGTCGAGCGCTGCAACGAGGCGGGCGTTCCCGTCATCGCTGTTGACGACGGTCTGATTGACACCGACGGCAACAAGATCGCTCCCTGGTTCGGTATCGACGCTTACAACATCGGCTACTCCGCCGGTGAATGGGCTGCCGACTATGCCAAGGAAAATGGTCTGATCGACGACGAGTCCGCCGGTCTTCTGTACCTGACCATGTCCACCGTTTCCTCCTGCGTGCCGCGTACCGAAGGCGAGAAGCAGGCATGGGCTGACAAGCTGGGCGACGCCATGTCCGACCGCACCTTCGAAGGCGACTATGAGACCACGATGGAGCTTGCTTACAACGCTACCTCTGCTGTCATCACGGCGAACCCCCAGATCAAGAGCTGGCTCGTGATGGTTCCGTCCGAGAACGGCGCTCTGGGCGGCGGTGCCGCTCTGGAAGAGGCTGGTCTGGCTGAGAGCTCCTGCGTTGTCAACCTTGGCGGCGACGAGATGATCAACCAGTGGGATGCCGGCAACTACTCTGTTGTCCGCGTCTGCGCTTACTTCTCCGGTCTGGTTGTCGGTCGTGAGGCTGGCACCGCAATCGCCAACTATCTGATCAACGGCACTGAGCTGCCCGCAGAATACGCAACGCCCGCTGAGATGATGGACCCGACCAACTACAACGAAATCGCAATCCGCAAGGAAGGCTAATTCGCAGCAAACAATCCGGGGAGTGTGGGGTCATCCCACACTCCCACTGTTTCACTTGAAAGGACGCAAGCCATGCAGGCAAGAAAAAACATCCTGTTCTATTTCTCCGATCAGCAGCGCGCCGACACCTGCGGCTGCTTCGGGCAGACGCTCGACATCACGCCGAACCTCGATCGGCTGGCAGAAGAGGGGGTCAAGTTTGACGCCGCATTCACGCCGCAGCCGGTCTGCGGACCGTGCCGGGCGCTGCTCCAGTCTGGCAAGTGGCCGACCGAAACCGGCTGCTTCCGCAACAATATCATGCTCCCGACCAACATTCCCACGCTCGGCAAGCTCAT
Source organism: Clostridiales bacterium (assembly GCA_003516765.1). GTDB lineage: Bacteria > Bacillota > Clostridia > Oscillospirales > Oscillospiraceae > CAG-170. The sequence goes on from DPCD01000109.1 coordinate 11,567, forward strand.
GGAGCAGGCGGGCTATGAGACGGCGTATATCGGCAAATGGCACCTCGCGAGCGACGGGGAGCTGGAAAAGAAGCCCACCATCGACCACACGATCACTGCGATTCCGAAAGAGCTGCGCGGCGGCTATACCGGCT